>DVLY01000165.1 GCA_018715295.1 Candidatus Merdimorpha stercoravium
TTGCCCCCGGCGCTTCGCTTGCCCGCCTCAAAAACGCTTTCCTTCCACAAACCGTATCTCAAACCGACACGCTGCCCTCCCGGCGGAAAACCTTCGCGCGCACCCACGCAAAAAAGCGCCCGGGCAATTTCTTCCAGCGGGACAAACGCTCCCGGAACGGAACCCGCGCTTTGGGCGGAGCATCGCCCGCTTCCCGGCGGCCTATCCCCATAAAGAGCGGCAGGAAGAAATATATCCCCGCCAGCGACATGACCAGTCCCCCGATGGTTCCCATGGCCATCGGATACCAGAAGCCCTCCCGTGCACCCACCAGAAACGGCACGAAGCCCAGTACGGTGGACAGCACGGTGAGCATGATGGAGGTTATCTTCGAGTTGAAGGCCTTCTTGTACGTGCCCATCTTGCTGCGGTGGCAGGCCTTGGCTACGTTGTTGTAGTCGTTGATGATGTAGATGGAAGCATTGACCGTAATACCGCTCAGCAGGATCATGGCCGCAAAGCAACCTTCGTCCACCCGCACCTCGAACAGATAATACGTCAGGAACAAGCCGATGAGGGATATCGGAATCCCCATGATCACGGCAAAAGGCTGACGGAGCGAATTGAACAGGATGGAACAAAGGAAAAAGATGATCACCGCGATGATCCCCAGCACGAAATACAACCCTCCGGAGGAACTTCCCCACCCCCAGCGGCGATCGGTATCGATGCTATACCCCACGGGGATCGTCTCTTCGAACTCCTTCTTGAAATTCTTGAGCACCTTTTCCGCCGAGACGGACGAACCGATGTAGTCGTACTGGAGCACCAGGGTGTACTGCTGATTGGATTTGCGCACTTCCTGCGGGGCCTGGGTCTTGGCTACATCGCCGAACTGTGCCAAACGGTACTGGGTGGAGTCCTCCTGTTCCGCCGTATTGCGCACGTTCCACACGTCATAGGCATCCCGCTGACGCGAGCGGAGTTTTACCTTCTCCATGTACCCGTCGCCCTGGACCTGGGCTACGGACGGTTCGCCGAGGATATCGTAAATATTCGCATTGACCTGCCCCGGAGCGATGCCCGAATTGGTCATCTGCTGGCGGTCGTAGGAGAAGGTATATTCGGTATAGTCCTGTTTCTGGTACGAATACTGGGAGTTGATCGACACCTCGCGGATACGCTGGTTGGTGAGCAGGCGTTGTTTCATCGCCAGGGCGATGCCCCAGAGTTGGTCGTAGTTGTATCCCCGCACCGTGATGGTGTTGTAGCCGGCCGACTCGTAGGTGCGGTTGGAGAAATAGTCGCCCACGCCCGAAACCGACCACTGCGCCCCTCCCAAGGCGTTGGCCTTGGATTTGACCTCTTCATCCAACGAAAGGGGGAAGGAAGTCTTCAACGCCTCCTTGGTAAAAAACACCTGAATGCTCGCAGTGTTCTTGTACACCGAGGTCTGGAATTGGCGGATCTCGGGAAATTCCGAAAGATAGCTCTCCATCTCCATCGCCACGGCATTCATCTGCTCGAGAGTCGTCCCGGTAGGCATGTAACCCGACACATACAAAACTGTCTCCTGCCGGTCGCTGCTGTAATACGTCCCGGTGGGCACCTTGTCAGCAAACAGACGGAGCGTACCGCCCAAGGCCTTGTCCACGATGGGTTTTACCTTCTCCTTGTATGTGGACGAACCAAGGGTCTTGTTGTAGGCCGTCGCCCAAAAGCCCTCGCCATCGACCTTTTCCGGAAGTTTGAACACCGGAAGGCCGAAAGCCAGGATGAGTACGAGGATCGCCCAAGCCCGATACCGGTAGATAAAACGGATCTGCCGCTCGAAGAAACGGTTGAGGTACACCACCGAACGCTTGCCCCGGAAGCGGGAACGGGTCCACCACCCGGGCAGAAAACGCGACACGGCGAACACGTTGCGCTTCTGGTCGTAGATCCCGAACTTGTCCATCAAGGCCGGCACCAGGAACAGCGCCACGAAGAGCGACACCGCCAGGTTGATGATGATCACCATCGAAAAGTCCTCGAGGGTTACCTTCACGTCGTCCGGCAGGAAAAAGACCACCACGATAGCCGAAATGGTGGTCAGCGTAGCCGCCAGGATGGCCAGGAAGGCCTTGAAATTGCGCCGGTGTTTCAACTGGTCGGCCATCACGATCGTATTGTCGATGATCAGGCACAAGGAGATGGTGATCCCCGCCAGCGAAGTGATGTGTATCTCCACCCCGACCAGATAATAGAAAATGGCCGAGATGGCCAGCGTGGAGACCATCGAGAAAAGGATCATCGCCAGGTAGCGGAAACTCCTGCTCACCACCAGCACGAAAAGCAGCAGGATGGCCACCGTAAGCCCGCTGCGGAAATATATCTTGTCCAGCTCGGCGCGGATATACTCGGTCGTATCGTTCGACAGGCTCACCTCGAACCCCGGAGGCATCGCCTCGGTAAGACGGTCCATCGTCTCCCGCACCTGTCGGCTCAGTTCCAGTTGATTGGCGCTTTTCTCGGCAAACAGGCGCATCGAAACGGTATTCAGCCCGTTGATGCGGTAATACGACGAAGGCTTTTGCTGCTGATGGCTCGCGCGCACCAGTTTGTCGAGGGTAATGATCGTCCCGTCCACTTTCTTGACCGGGATTTGCGAAAGGTTGCCCACATCGAACTCCCCTTGCGGCAGGATGGCCAGACGCATCAGCGCCACGTGTCCCGACAGGTCGATCGTATGGGCCATCCCCAGGTAATTGGTCTGGACGTATTCGTTCACCGCCGTGGTAATGTCGGAGGTAGTGATGCCCAAGGCGCGGAGCTGCTCCAAGTCGTACTCCAGAAC
>DVLY01000166.1 GCA_018715295.1 Candidatus Merdimorpha stercoravium
TTACTTAATATCCTGCCTTTCAGTGGGCTTTGCTTTTGGCCTCCCTCCTTTCAAAAGGCTCATAAAGGTGCGAAAGTCCCGGGCTAAAAAAAATGATTTGCGTCATATTTTTAGCAGTTTTAATAAACTTATAACATTTCGGAATCCCCCGGGTGCAGGGACAGGGTGCTTTTGCCGCAGGAATCGTTTCCCGTTGGGGAAATGCAGAGCGCAGTGGAAGCTATTTGATCTTCAGGTGCAAAACCTCCTCCCGGTCTATCCAGCCGGAGAAGCGCTCTCCGCCTTTGACCGTGAGGGCAGCCGCCGGCGCCCCGGTGAGCAGGATGTCGCCCGTCTTGAGGGTGTAGTAGCGCGATACGATCCCGATGGTCTGGTCGATGGAAAAGTGCATCTGTCCTGTCTCGCCCCGCATCACGTCCTTTTCTCCGTCGGAAAGTCCGAAGCAGATCCGGCCGGGGTCTTCGAAAGCCCCTTTGTCGATCCAGCGGCCGATGGCCGCCGCGCCGTCGAATCCTTTGGCGATGTCCACCGGCTGGCCTTCCGCAGCCAGGCGGTCGTAGAGGTCCTGTGCCGTGAAGTCAATCCCGAGGGTAAAGGCGTCGTAGTATTTGTGGGCAAACCGCGGATCGATGTACTTGCCCAGGCGGCAGATACGCACGGCCAGTTCGGCTTCGAGGGTGATCCGCTGCGAGAATTCCGGCAGGAAAAAGGGATTGCCCCCGTGCAGGATGCACGAGTCGGGTTTGAGGAAAATGACCGGCTGCTGCGGCGCGGCCGCCTCGCCGTGGGGGTAGTTCTGTCCCAGACAGATGATCTTCATACGGTGTCTTTTTTCAACGCTCTTCTTTTCGCTCTCTCTTTGCGCTCCAGAGCCTTTTATAAAAACTCGTCCGCCGGACCAGCCCCCTGGCGCAATACCTGCGGATGGCCGTCCACGAGCGAAATAACGGTCGAGGCAATGTTGCCCCCATAGCCTCCGTCGATCACCAGGTCCACGACCGTATCCATCCGTTCGGCGATCAGCGAAGGGTCGGTGGTGTATTCCAGGATTTCGTCCGTGTCGTACACCGAAGTCGAGATGATGGGGTTGCCCAGGGCGCGGACGATCTCGCGGGGGATGGGGTTGTCCGGTACGCGGATACCGACCGTTTTCTTGCCCTTGAAGGCTTTGGGCAGCCCCGGTCCGGCCGGCAGGATAAAGGTGTAGGGGCCGGGCAGCAGCCGCTTGAGGATCTTGAACGCAGGGGTGTCTATCTGCCGGGCGTACATCGAGAGGTTGCTCAGGTCGGAGCAGATGAACGAAAAATTGGCCTTCTCGGGTTTGACGTGTTTGAGTCGGCAAAGTGCTTCGACGGCTTTGTAGTTGCCGATGTCGCAGCCCAGTCCGTACACCGTATCGGTGGGATAGATCACCAGCCCTCCGCGGCGCAGCACTTCTACGACCTGCTCGATGCGGCGCGGGTCGGGATTTTCGGGGTAGATTTTGATCAGTTCAGCCATCGTGCGTTCGGGTTTCGTTTTTCCGGAAGCTAAATTACGCATTTTCTCCGTTTTTGTCCTGCCCGGGCGGCAGAAAACAGGCCTTTTCACCAAGCGGAAAGACCGGGGTCAGAGCCCCAGCAGGGAAGCCAGCTGCGGCACGGATTCGGCCAGGCGGGTAGCTCCGGCGGCGGACAACTCCTCCCGGCTGCCGTAGCCCCACAGCACTCCGATGCTCTCCAGGGCGTTGTCCTTCGCCCCCTCGATGTCGTGCTGCCGATCGCCGATCATCACCGCGCGATCCGGAGAGATCCCGCACGTCTCCAAGGCGTAACGCACTACATCGGTCTTTTTCGAACGGGCATCGTCCATTGTCGCGGCAGCGACAAAGTCGAAAAACGGGAGGAGCTGGAAATGCTCCAGGATCTTTCGGGCGTAGAGCTCCGGTTTCGAACTGGCCAGGAGGATCCGTACCCCGTGCCTTTTCAGGTTTTCCAACAGCTCCTTTATCCCGGGGTAGAGTTCGTTTTCAAAGATCCCTTGTCGGGAAAAGTATTCCCGGTACCGTTCGACCGCTTGCCGGGCCTGCTCCGTCGAAAACCCGTAAAACGTGGAAAACGAATCCACCAAAGGCGGTCCGATAAAAGGGTACAGCGCCGTGCGGTCTTTGACTTCGAGGCCGAAAAAGGACAGCGCATAGGCGACCGAACGGGTAATGCCTTCGCCGGGGTCGGTCAGGGTGCCGTCCAGGTCGAAGAGGCAGTAGGCGTATCGAGGCATCGGGTTTTGCGGTTTTTTCTCTGCCGAAGCAGGGGGGAGAGGTGCGTCGAACGGTTTATTCCATTTATTCCATCCGCAGGGAAAAGTACACGAAACGGGGCACGTGGTATCGTTCCTGCCAGGTTTTGGGGTCGGCATGGGCATCGCGCAGCCCGCAAAAATCGATCCACAGGCTTTTCCTTCCCTCGAAGTCCATCGGCTGGACCAGCCCGGTGGTAAAGGCGGCCAGGGGGATGTCCTGGGCGGTGTCGTAAGGCCGTTCGGGGAAGGTCTCCATCAGGATGTACTGCGAGGGGTATTCCGTGCCGTTCCCGGAGTCGATGGAATACGGGATTTTGGCGGTGGCATAGTTCGGGGTAACCACCCGCACGTATCCCGTGAGGGAGTCTTTTGCCTGGGCGTAAAAGGTAAACGAAGCCGTGGTATCGGCAAATTCCATCGTCCGGGCCACGAGCGGTCGGGAGGAGATTTCGCCGTTTTCCACCTGGTGAGCCCACAGGACCCATTTCTTGCCCCGGATGTCCCCGTGCACGGTGGCCTTCAGGTAGTACACTTCCAGGAATTCCATCAAGCCTTGTACCTCGGGCGTGAGAGTCTCCACGGCTTCGTACCGGACCTCGACCCGTCCTTCCTGGGCCGGGAGTACGATCGGGAAAAGGAGCAGCGCCGCTGCCAGGATTCGTTTTTTCATGGAATTTTGGGTTGATTATAATTAGTTATAAAATGTACGCACCGGGCGGAGGAAATCACCTCAATCCTCCGTCGGCACCTTGAAGCGTTCGGGAGCGTCCTCGACGATCTTTTCCCGCCACGGTTTGCTCCAGCCCGGTGTTTCGATCGGTCCGGGGCCTCCGTAACGCGAGCGGATGAAGTCGCCGTCCTTTTCGGGATGGATCACGCCGTCGAAATACTTCACCAGCAGGAATGCTTCGAGGTCTTTCCATTCGGCGACGGTCTTTTCGCTCAAAAAGATGGAGAAGTCCGTCAGGCAGGCTACCGCCCGTTTGGGCGAGGATTTGTACAGTTTCAGCGCCCGCTCGTCCCCCGCTTTCACATAGACGCGGAGGTATTCCCGTTCCAACTCCGCCTGGCGCGCACGGATCTCGGGAGCGTAGTAGGCGTATTTGGCGTAGGCCTGTTGTGCCAGGCGGTTGAATATCCAGAAGGCAGCCGTAGGCGAGTAGGTATTGAAGTCGCCGTTGCCCACCGCAAAGCATTCCGCCACGCGGGTGGACGAAGTGTAGATGGGCGTGTAGCAGGTAAAGTAGGTGTCGTCCAAGCCGAACCACAGGAGGCCGCCTATCTCGTCGGGCAGCCAGCCTCGCGATTGCGATACGAGCGAGAAAGCCGTCTGAGGGGTGGAAATCGGGCGCTCGCAGAAATACGCCACGCTGTCTACCTCCCAATTCAACGGCCGTGTGCCGTACGGGGAGTCGTACGCCCCGGCCATGACCGTCCCCCGGATGTCCATCGGGGTGTTTTCATAGTGGTCGCGCATCAGCTCCATCGCATCGAGCACCGAGAGTTTCCGGTCGGGCTTTATCCACAGCGGCATCCGTTCGGCCGTCGCATCGCCCATCGCGTAGCGCAGGTACCGGTCGCCGAAACCGGCGCAGGAGCGTTGGAAGATGCTCCACACGCGCGCCTCGCAAAAACGCAGTTGGGTGAAGTCCAGCGGGCAGTAGGCCGCCGAGAAGTCGAAATCGGCATCTTCTCCCGAGAAATATCCCATCTTCCGGGCAAAGGAGATCACATCCGGGCTGTAGAGGCAGTTCTGCGGATCGTCCAACGGGAAGGTCGTGATGCGCGCCTGGTTGGCATGGGCGCAGATGTACCCGTCCGGCACGCGGCGGGCCACCCACACGGCGCCTTTTTCCTTTTCTCCCTTGCCGATGAGTTCCATGATCCATACTTCGTTCGGGTCGGCGATGGAAAACGACTCGCCCTCCGAATAGTAGCCGTATTCCTCCACCAGGGACGTCATGATCTCGATGGCTTCCCGGGCCGAGGCTGCGCGCTGCAAGGTGATGTAGATCAGGCTCCCGTAGTCCAGGATGCCGTTGGGGCGGCAGAGTTCCGGACGGCCGCCGAAGGTCGTTTCGGTGATGGCGACCTGTTTTTCGTTCATGTTGCCGATGACGTTGTACGTCTGCCGTACCTGAGGGATCTGTCCCAACAGGTGCCCGGGGGCATCCCATTCATAGACATCGAGCATCGTCCCAGGGCGGTATTTGGCGGCCGGGTAGTGGTACAACTCGCCGAACATCTGGTACGAATCGGCCGAATAGGTCAGCATCGTGCTGCCATCTTCGGAAGCGCCTTTGGTAACCAGCAGGTTGGTGCACGCCGGCGCAGCCGTGGCTGCGCCGAGCATCGCCAGCAGCAGGGTCAGGCGGAGCGGAGTATTTTTCATTCTCTTTGGTCGTGTATGGATTTATTAGATGTTTTGTTTTTTTAGGGGAGGTTTTCTTTGGAGGGGAAAAACTATTCCGTCAGGGGCGGGAAAAATTTCCTCCTCGGGAAATTTCCGGAAAGAAACGCCCGGCCTTATTTCTCGCTCAAGAGCTCGGCGCGGTAACCGGCCGACCGGACTGCTTCTTCGATCTGCCGGGCCGATACCGGTGCATCGGTTACCGTCAGGGTGCGGTCGGGCGAGGAGAGGTCGAACGACCAACTCCCGGCGGAGAGCAGGGGGGACAGGGCGGCGTCGATCCTGGCCGTGCAGCCGGAACATTTGGCATTGGTGCGGAAAATGTATTGTTTCATGGCATGTTTTTTTGATGGATTCCTGTTCTTTATTTTACGGGAACGCTCTGCGGCAGCCTTACAACTTGCTGCGCCCCAGACGCAGTGCGTTGGCCACCACCGATACCGAGCTGAGCGCCATGGCAGCCGAAGCCCACATGGGGTTGAGCAGGATGCCGTAGAAGGGGAAGAGCACCCCTGCGGCGATCGGTATCCCGATGGTGTTGTAGATAAAGGCCCAGAAGAGGTTTTGCCGGATCAGTTTTACGGTGCGGCGGGACAGGTGTACGGCCTTGGGCAGCAGCATCAGGTCGGAGGTCATCAAGGTAACCATCGCCACGTCCATCGCAATGTCCGTCCCGCGTCCCATGGCGATGCCCACGTTGGCCGAAGCCAAGGCCTGGGAGTCGTTGATCCCGTCGCCCACCATGGCTACAGTGCGGCCTTTTTGCTGGAGGTCTTCGATGAATTTCGCTTTGTCGTCGGGCATCATCGAGGCCTGGAAATGTTTGATCCCGGCTTGGGAAGCGATGTGGGCCGCAGTCTTTTCCGAGTCGCCGGTGAGCATGAATACCTCGATACCCATCCGCTGGAGTTGTTCTACCGCTTGCCGGGAGGTGGGTTTGAGCGGGTCGCTGACGGCCATCACGCACAGCAGCGAGGCCTCTTCGCCGAAGAAGACGATGCTCCGCCCCTGGCTTTGCCATTGGGCGAGGGTGTCCGTGAGGTCTTTTTCCAGACGGGAGACGTATTGGCGGCAGAGGGCTTGGCTACCCACCCAGTAGGTCTTGCCCTGGCGGGTGGCGCGTACGCCCATTCCGGTAACCGATTCGAAATCCTCCAGAGGGGTCTCCTCGGCTCCTTTGTTTTCCAGGTAACTCGTGATGGCCAGCGCCAGGGGATGTTCCGAGCGTTTTTCCATCGTGTAGAGCATGTCCTTGTTGCTCTTGAGCAGGTATCCCAGGTCCATGAACTGCGATACGCGCGGGATACCGGAGGTCAGCGTGCCGGTTTTGTCCATCGCCATGGCATTGACCCGGCAGAGGTTTTCCAGGGCAAAAGCGTCCTTGATCAGAATGTGGTTTTCCGCGCCTTTGCCGATGCCCACCATCAGGGCCGTAGGGGTCGCCAGACCCAGCGCGCAGGGGCAGGCGATCACCAGCACCGACACCGCCGAGACCACCGCCATGTGCAGGTACTGCCCGCCGCCGATCCACAGCCACAGGACGAGGGTAAGCAGGGAAATGCCCATCACCACCGGCACGAAGATGCCCGCGATCCGGTCGACGATCCGCTGAACGGGGGCCTTGCTGCTCTGCGCTTGTTCCACCATGCGGATGATGCGCGCCAGCACGGTATCGGCGCCCACCTGCTCGGCCCGCACCTTGAAAGCTCCCCGCTGGTTGATCGTCCCGGAGAGGACCTTGTCGCCCGGGCGTTTGCGCACCGGTACCGGTTCGCCGCTGATCATGCTTTCGTCCACATACGAGGCGCCCTCGTCCACGGATCCGTCCACCGGGATGCGCTCGCCGGGGCGCACGCTGATGCGGTCGCCCACCCGGATCATGCCGATGGGCAGGTCTTTTTCCCCATCCGGGGTAACGATGCGCGCGGTTTTGGGTTGCAGGCCCATCAGTTTGCGGATGGCCGACGAAGTGTTGCCTTTCGCGCGTTCTTCCAGCAGTTTTCCCAGCAGGACGAAGGCAATGATCATGCCCGAAGCTTCGTAGTACACGTGTACCGGCATGCCGGAGGAGGCCAGCAGCGAAGGAAACAGCGTATTGACCAGACTGTACACGAAGGCCACCGATACGCTCAATGCCACCAGCGTGTCCATGTTGGCCGAACCGTGGCGCGCCTGCCGGACGGCATTGATAAAGAAACGCCGCCCGAAGTACAGGATGGGCAAGGTCAGTACCAGCATCACCCAGGCGGCGTAGGGCTTGTCTATGAAGACCATCGAGATGACCATCAGCGGGATGGCCAGCGCCCAGGCACCGAGGGTGCGCAGGCGGATCCTGCGGTAGCGTTCGGCCTGTTTTTCCTCTTTCTTTTCTTCGGTGTTGTCCCCTCCGATGAGGATGTCGTACCCGATGGCGCGGATCTGCCGTTGGATTTCCTCCAGGGAGATCGCCGAGCGGTCATAGACCAGGTGCATGTCGTTCGAGGCGAGATTGACATCGGCCTGGAGCACGCCCGGCAGGGCGCGCGTAGCGTTTTCCACATTGGCGGCGCAGACGGCGCAGCTCATTTCCAGCACCGGGACGATGGTTTCCTGTAGGTTGCTTTTTGCCATAGACATTTCGGGCTCGCCCGCCTTGTGCGCGCGAGGTGAGGGTAAAGGTACACAAATTTTGCCATTGCTGTCAAGGGCGCAGCGCGTGTGGGCGGTTGTCGAAAAGAGAAAGCCGGGAAAAAGCAGGAAATGAAAAAAAGTGTATATTTGGTCGTCAAAAGACAAGTCTTCCGCCCCTGCGGGGGCGGAAGCGGCAACATCAACCACCAAAGTACGTATAAATGACAGACAATCAGGATACGCGCGCTGCGTTGAAGGAAAGCGCAGGCGTCGATGTGTCGCATTGTTACCAGTGCGGGAAATGCTCCGCCGGTTGCGTGCAGGCCGAGCGGATGGACTACCCGCCCAGCTACGTGATGCGCCTGTTGCAGACCGGCGATCCGGCCGACTATCGCACGGCGCTCTCCAGCCGGACGATCTGGCTGTGCCTGAACTGCGAGAACTGTTACCAGCGCTGCCCCATGTCCATCGACATTCCGGCCGTGATGGACGCCCTGCGGCAGCAGGCCCTGCGCGAAGGCGTGCAGCACCGCGACGCCCGCAAGATCATCGCCTTCCACCGGGCCTTCCTCGCCCAGGTGAAAAACACAGGAAGGCTCTACGAAGTCGGCATGGAAGCGCAGTACAAACTCTCCACCGGCGAGGTGTTCCAGGACGTCTCGCTGGTGCCCTCGATGCTCTCCAAAGGCAAACTGGGCCTGTTCCCCGAAGGAATAAAGGACCGCAAGGCCATGCGGAGGATCTTCGACGCGGCGGCTTCCCGTACCAAGGGATCGGCCGGCCGAACCAGCGGAAACGGTAAAGAAAAAAAGAAGGAGGACGAACGATGAAGACAGGATTTTACCCCGGATGTTCCCTCAAGGGCTCCTCGCGCGAGTACGCCGAATCGACCCTCGCCCTGGCCCGCGCGCTCGAAATGCCCCTCCAGGAGATCGACGATTGGAATTGCTGCGGCGCTTCTTCGGCGCACGCGGTGGACAAGGAACTGGCCTTGGCCCTTCCCGCCCGGGTATTGGCCCTGGCAGCCGAGCAGGGCTTCGACGAAGTGGTGGTGCCCTGCGCGGCGTGCTACAACCGTTTGTCGATGACCCGCCACGAACTGGAGCAGCACCCGCCGCTCAAGGAGCGGGTGGAGGACCTGCTGGGCAAGCAGGTAGGCCAGGTGAAGGTCCTCAATGTCCTGCAGTGGATCGAAAAATATGCCCCGGGCAAGGTGTCCGAAAAACTCGTCCGTCCTTTGGGCCGGAAAGTGGCCTGCTATTATGGCTGCCTGCTGGTGCGCCCGGCTTCGGTGTTGGGCTTCGACCGGACGGAAGACCCCCAAACGATGGACCGGATGATGCAGGAGGCCGGCGCGACACCCATCGACTGGGCTTTCAAGACCGAGTGTTGCGGCGGAGGGATGACCATTCCCGATACTGAAGCCGTAGCGCGTCTTTCGGGCGATGTATTATCCGACGCCGCCGCCCGGGGTGCGGAAGCGGTCATCGTCGCCTGCCCGATGTGCCATGCCAACCTGGACATGCGCCGCCGGGAGATCAACAAACGTCTGGAGCATCCGGTGGAGATACCGGTGCTGTATATCACGCAGGCTCTCGGGCTGGCCGTGGGGCTTTCCCCGCAGCAGTTGGGTTTGAGCCGTCATTTTGTCCCCGTAAACATTTTCTAAAGCAAAAGCAAGTATGTCGAAGATAGGAGTTTTCGTATGCCATTGCGGCGAGAATATCGGCGCGACGGTCGATTGCGAAAAAGTGGCGGCCGAGATCGCCAAGATGGACGGGGTGGAGGTGAGCATGGACTACAAGTACATGTGTTCCGATCCCGGGCAGACCCTGATCAAGGACGCCATCCGGCAGAAAGGGCTCGACGGGGTGGTGGTAGCCGCTTGCAGCCCCCGCATGCACGAGGCGACTTTCCGCAAGGCCTGCGCCGAGGCGTGCCTGAACCCGTACCTGTGCGAGATCGCCAATATCCGCGAACAGTGCTCCTGGGTGCATGAAAAAGGCGAAGCCACTACCGAGAAAGCCATCGAACTGGTGCGGATGCAGGTGGAGAAAGTCCGCCGCGACCAGCCCTTGCGCCCCATCGAAGTCCCGATCACCAAAAAAGCGCTGGTAATCGGCGGCGGCATCGCCGGGATACAGGCTGCCTTGGACATCGCCAATGCCGGTCATAAAGTCATCCTGGTAGAGCGCGAACCCTCCATCGGAGGGCACATGTCGCAGTTGTCCGAGACTTTCCCCACGCTGGACTGCTCGCAGTGCATCCTCACCCCTCGCATGGTCGAGGTGGCGCAGCATCCCAACATCACCCTTTATACCTATGCCGAAGTAGAAGCGCTGGAAGGCTTCATTGGCAATTTCAAGGCCCGTATCCGCCTGAAGTCCCGCAGCGTCGATCTGGAGAAGTGCACCGGCTGCGGAGCCTGCACCACCAAATGTCCTACCAAGAAGATACCCAGCGAGTTCAACGCTTCCATGGGACTCCGTACTGCGATCTACGTCCCGTTCCCCCAGGCGGTGCCCAACAAGCCGGTGATCGACCGGGAACATTGCGTGTACTACCGCACGGGCAAGTGCAAACTCTGCGAAAAGACCTGCCCCACCGGCGCGATCGCTTTCGACCAGCCGGACAAGATCCTCACCGAGGAAGTCGGCGCCGTGGTGGTCGCCACCGGATTTGACGTGGCCCCCACGGACGGGTTCCCCGAATACGGCTACGGGAAGTACAAGGACGTGATCACCGGACTGCAATTCGAGCGTCTGGCCTCGGCTTCCGGTCCCACGATGGGCGAAATCCGCTGCCCTTCGGACGGAAAAGTCCCGCAGAAGATCGTCTTTGTCGCCTGCGCCGGATCGCGCGATCCGGCCAAAGGCCGTCCGTACTGTTCGAAGATCTGCTGCATGTACACGGCCAAGCACGCGATGCTCTACCAGCACAAGGTGCACGGCGGAGAGTCCTACGTGTTCTACATGGACATCCGTGCCGCCGGCAAGAACTATGACGAATTCGTGCGCCGCGCCATCGAGCAGGATGGGGTCAACTACGTGCGCGGGCGGGTGTCCCGGATCTACGAACGCGACGGCAAACTCATCGTCAAGGGAGCCGACACCCTGCTGGGAGGCCGCCCGGTGGAGATCGAAGCCGACATGGTGGTGCTGGCCACCGCAGCCGTGGCCAATCCGGGAGCCGAATCCCTGGCGCAGAAACTGCACATCTCCTACGACCAGTACAACTTTTTCGCCGAGGCGCACCCCAAACTCCGCCCGGTGGAGACCAATACCGCCGGCGTGCTGCTGGCCGGAGCGTGCCAAAGCCCCAAGGACATCCCCGAGACGGTGGCCGCCGCTTCCGGAGCGGCGGCCAAGGTCGCCGCGCTCTTCTCCCAGGATCGTCTGGTGCGCGAACCGGTCGTGGCGGTGGTCAACCGCTGCGCCCCGCCGGTCTTTTCCACCTGCGTGGGTTGCGGGTTGTGCGTGCCCATATGCCCGTACCAGGCCATCGAGATGGAGCCCATTACGGCCCGAGACGGCAGTGTGATCAAGACCGTGGCGCACATCAATCCGGGACTTTGTCAGGGTTGCGGCACGTGCGTGGCTTTCTGCCGCAGCAAGAGCATCGACCTCCAGGGCTTTACCAACGAGGAGATGTTTGCCCAGGTGCTTTCCGCCATCAATCAGTAAGAATACCGACCTTATGGAAGAAGAAGATAAAAAGACGACGGCCGCCGCGGAGTTCGAACCGAAAATCGTGGCTTTCGTGTGCAACTGGTGCACGTATGCCGGTGCCGATCTGACGGGCACCAGCCGCATCAAGTACGCCACCAACGTGCGCGTGGTGCGTTTCCCCTGTACGGGGCGCATCGACTTTATGCTCGTGCTCAAGGCTTTTGCCTCGGGTGCCGACGGGATCATCGTTTCGGGTTGCCACCCCAACGACTGCCATTACACGGCGGGCAACTTCCACGCCCGTCGGCGGTGGATGGTCCTGCGGGGTTTGCTCGAATACCTCGGGGTGGACCTGCGGCGCATCCGCTTTTCGTGGGTCTCGGCCGGCGAAGGCGCCAAGTGGGCCGAACTGGTCAACGATACCGTCGAGCAGATACGCGCCCTGGGACCTTACGAGCAGTACCGAAAAGCAGCCGATTACCTGAAAAACGGAGTGTACAATGGATAAGTGGATCGAAAATATCAAGGACCTCTTCGCCCAGGGCGAAGTAACCCTGGTCATCGGGTACGAAGCGGGAACGGACGGCGATCCCCGGCCTTTCTTCTGCCGCAGCGCGCAGCAGGCCGACCGTCTGGTATTTCCGGAAGGCTTTGCCCCGAACCTGGCGGTGTACCTGACCAAACAGGAACTGGTCAAGGGCGAGAAAGTAGCGGTTACCGCCACCGTGCCCACCCTGCGGAGCATCTGTTACCTGCAGGGTGAAAACCAGCTCGGCAGCCTTTCGCTGGCCGTGTACCACCTGACCCCGGAAGGGGAGTGGCGGCAGTTCGCCACCCCGGAGCAGATCGCGCAGTACATCGACACCATCCCCCTGTCCCTGTCCGAGAAAGACCGGGCACTGGTGGAAAAACTCGACGCGATGACCCCTGAGGAGCGTTGGGCGTTCTGGCAGAACGAGTTCTCGCGCTGCATCAAGTGTTACGCCTGCCGGGCCGCTTGCCCGATGTGCTACTGCACGCGTTGCATCGTCGAGGACAACCGTCCGCAGTGGATCGACCCCTGGCCTTCGCCCCTGTCCAACATGGAGTGGCAGATAAGCCGGGTGATGCACCTGGCCGGACGTTGCGTGGGCTGCGGATCGTGCGGGGAGGCTTGCCCGGAGCACATCCCCGTCCACTTGCTCAACCGCCGTCTCTCGCAGGACATCCAGGCCGACTTCGGCGTGGTGCCGGGCGCAGCCCCCAAGCAGGGCGCGGTGTTGAACACCTTCCGGGTGGAGGACAAGGAAAACTTTATCGTTTGACGACCATGAAGACACTATTTATACGAAAAGAAAATATCCCCGCGTGGTTCTCCGCCCTGCGTGCCGCCCACGACCGTATCCTGGCTCCGGTGCGCAAAAACGAACGGGTGGTGGAGTTCGCCCCGGTGGATACCTTGGATCAGGTAGCCACGGACTACGTCCAGACCACCCGCAGCGCCAAGGAAGCGCTGTTTCCCCGCACCGAGGTGCTCTTCTCTTACCGCAAGGAAGGCCGGGAAGTCGAGGTGGAGGATTTCGACCCTTCGGGCGTACCGAACACCCTGTTGTGGCAGGTGCGTCCCTGCGACGCCGCGGCGGTATTTCCCTTGGATGCGGTATTCAACTGGGACTATCGGGACAAACTGTACAATACCCGCCGGGAGCGCACCGCGATCGTCGCCGTATCGTGCGCCAAGGCCGACGGAGCCTGTTTCTGTACGGCGGTAGGCGGGGGGCCGGGCAGCACGGCCGGGAGCGACATCCTGCTCACCTATACCCCCGAAGGAGCCATCGCGGAGGTCTCGACCGAGAAGGGCGAACGCCTGGTCGCGCTCTCCCAGGCGCTCTTCGAACCCTCCGACGGGAAGGACAAGGAGAAATACCTGGCCGCTCTTCCTGCGGCTTTCGACCGTGAACAGCTCCGGGCGCGCCTGGAAGGGATGTTCGATTCCCCGGTATGGAAACAGCAGTCCGAACGCTGCCTGGGTTGCGGAGCCTGCGCGTACGTGTGCCCCACGTGCTCGTGTTTCGACATTCAGGACCGCTCGGCCGGACAGACGGGCCAGCGCCTGCGCTGCTGGGATTCGTGCGGCTTTGCGCTCTTCACCCAGCATACCTCCGGGCACAATCCCCGCCCGACGCAGGCCACACGTTGGCGGCAGCGCTTGTTGCACAAGTTTTCGTACATGCCCCAGCGCCTGAAGGCATTGGGCTGCACCGGCTGCGGACGCTGCTCGCGGGCTTGCCCGGTGGACATGAACCTCAAAGATCACCTTGTTTCAATAGCCGATACAAAATGAGCACCAACGACGACAAAAATATTTACCTCCCCTACCGGATGACCATCGAGAAGATCACCCTCGAAGCCCCGGGCGTGCGGACCTTCCGCCTGCGTTTTCAGGACCCGCAGCAGGGCGAGGCCTTTTCTTTCCGCGCCGGGCAGTTCGGCGAGTATTCCGTCTTCGGCGAAGGCGAATCGACGTTCTGCATCGCTTCCTCGCCCACGCGCAAAGGATACATCGAGTGCACCTTCCGCCAGGCCGGGCGGGTAACCACCGCGTTGGCGAAAAAGGAACAGGGCGACACCATCGGTTTTCGCGGACCTTTCGGCAATACCTTCCCGATGGAGCAGTGGGAGGGAAAAAACCTGCTGTTCATCGCCGGAGGGATCGCCCTGCCCCCGATGCGCTGCGTGATCTGGAACGCCCTGGACGAGCGGGAGAAATACGGCGATGTAACCATCGTTTACGGCGCCAAGACCCCGGCCGACCTGGTGTACAAAGAGGAGTTGAAACAGTGGGAGGAGCGTCCCGACGTCCGGCTGATCACCACGGTCGATCCGGGCGGGCAGACTCCCGACTGGAAAGGCGAGGTAGGTTTCGTCCCCGACGTGGTGGCCGCCGCCGGCCTTTCGGCCGAAAATACGGTAGCCGTGGTATGCGGCCCACCGGTGATGATCAAGTTTACGATGCCCAAGCTCCAGGCACTCGGATTTTCCGACCAGGACATCTACACCACGCTCGAAAACCGGATGAAATGCGGGGTGGGCAAATGCGGCCGTTGCAACGTAGGGAAAATGTACGTCTGCAAGGACGGACCGGTATTTACCCAGGCGCAGCTGGCGGAATTGCCGCCGGAATATTGAGCCCGATCCCGATTTTTTTCGGATCCCGTCCCGATTTTTTCAATTTCTCTTCAAAATCCTTCCCGTTCTTTGCCTCGAACCAAAGAGAGAAAGGGTGAAAAAGACGGAAAAGACTACCAGGGGGGTCGTCTTGTGGACGATCCTCCTTTTTTTGTTCGCCGATGAAGTGCGGGCCGCAGGAGCCGATCGGGCGGGGTGGATGGCCGGCTCCGTTTCGTGGCGATTGAACGAACGGTGGGAACTTGCCACCGGATTGGAATACCGCTCGAAGGACGATTTTTCGACCACCGACCGTTGGAGTTGGAACTTGGCGGCCGGATACAGCCTTACTCGGTGGCTGGAAGCAGAGGCCGGGTACGAACTCCTGGTCAAGCACTCGGATACCTGCTGGCCGGTCGAACACCGGTATTGGTTTTCGCTCACCGAATCGGTTGAGGTAGGGCGGGTGGAATTTTCCCTGCGCGAACGTTTTCAGCATACCTTGGGCAGCGAACACGAGTACCGCCTGCGGACCCGCTTCCAGGCAAAGGTCGAGGCTACGGATCGCCTTTCACCCTATCTCTGGGTGGAAATGTACAACGATCTGGGACGCGGAGGGCATTTTTCGCTCGCCAGGGTGCGTTACCGGGGAGGTTGCGAATACCGCTGGACGAATACCTTTTCGACCGATGGATTTTATCTCTACCAAAGCCAGCCGGGTGCCCGGCGGCATGTGGTG
>DVLY01000167.1 GCA_018715295.1 Candidatus Merdimorpha stercoravium
AAACGAAGTTTTCAATCTTAACGTAGCCCAGCCGCATCCTATATTAGGAAAATATAGGGAAAGGAAAGTCGAACCCGTTTCCCCGCGCCGAATGGCTGCCGGGGCAGGCAGGGCTATTTTCGGTGGGGGGAGAGCCGGCGGATGGCATCCCGGTAGCGCCGGTAGAGGAAAGGATTGTCCAGCGGATCGCCGTAGAGAACGACCCTCCCTTGCCCGTCCAACAGGAAAGTGTGCAGGGGGGTAAGGCTCTCGGGAATGCCGTTTTGGTACAGCAGGTCGCTTTCCGGGTCGATGAATACGGGGGAGGACAGCCCGGCGCGCTCCAACAGCGTCCGCACCTGCGGGAAATCCGATGCGCGGACATAGTAGAGGATCGCCACCTCGCCCGCCTGGAGAAATTCCTGCTCTCTTTTCGCCCACTCGCTTGTCTGCGCGGCGCAACGCTCGCATTCGCTGTTGATGTACACCACCATCCGCAGGGAATCCACCGGAACGGGACACAGGCTGTCGCCCAGGCTGCGGTATTCCAAACCTTGCGGCAGGCGGACGATGCGCCCGGTGAAGGTTTCGAGCGCTTTTTCTTCGCGGCCCCGGCAGCCGGCTGCGAGAACGGCGAGGAAAAGGAAGAGGAAAAGAAAAAGGAGGATGCGTTTCATTTTGCGGCCGAGGAATATCGTGGTGTACGGGAAAAAAAGGTTCTGCAAGAGCTTTTTTTCCTCGCGGGCAAGTTACGAGGAATTTTTGGTAGGAAAGGCCGTCGGGCCGGGATTATTTCACCGCCCAAGAGCGGTGGTATTTTTGGAAAGAGTAGGGGAGGGGGAAAAACAAAAACCCGCGCTCACGAAAGTGAGCACGGGTTTTTCCGAATGATCGGATGAGGTTTTCCGCAATTATTTTACGGTAGCCGTGTATTCGATCAGGTCGACCAGTTTGTTGGAGTAACCGATCTCGTTGTCGTACCAAGCGACCAGTTTTACGAAGTGGTCGTTCAGTGCGATACCAGCCTTTGCATCGAAGTTCGAGGTGCATTTCTCGCCGACGAAATCCTGCGAAACGACAGCGTCTTCGGTGTAGCTGACGATGCCTTTCAGTTCGCCTTCGGCCGCTTCCTTGACAGCCTGGCAGATTTCTGCGTAGGTCGTGGGTTTCTCCAGCACGGCGGTCAGGTCAACTACCGATACGTCAGCGGTAGGAACGCGCAGGGACATACCGGTGAGTTTGCCGTTGAGCGAGGGGATTACTTTCCCTACGGCCTTGGCAGCACCGGTGGACGAAGGAATGATGTTGCACAGAGCCGAACGGCCGCCGCGCCAGTCTTTCATCGAAGGACCGTCTACGGTCTTCTGGGTAGCGGTGGTAGCGTGTACGGTGGTCATCAGACCTTCCTTGATACCGAATTTGTCGTTGATGATCTTGGCCAGCGGAGCCAGGCAGTTGGTGGTGCAGGAAGCGTTGGAGATGATGCTCTGCGAAGCCTGGTAGGTCTTGTGGTTTACACCCATTACGAACATCGGGGTGTCGTCTTTCGACGGGCCGGACATTACCACGCGTTTTGCGCCGGCCTGGATGTGTTTTCCGGCGAGTTCTTTGGTCAGGAACAGACCGGTGGACTCCACGATGTATTCAGCCTTTACTTCGTCCCATTTCAGGTTGGCCGGGTCGCGTTCTGCCGTTACGCGGATCACGTTGCCGTTGACGATCAGGTTGCCGTCTTTTACTTCGACCGTGCCGTCGAATTTGCCGTGTACCGAGTCAAATTTGAGCATGTAAGCCATGTACTCGGGATCGATCAGGTCATTGATGCCGACAACCTGGATGTTGGGGCGGTTGATGGCAGCCCGGAAAACCAGACGACCGATACGGCCGAAACCGTTGATGCCAATTCTTACTTTTTCCATGATGTTTTAAGTGATTTTATGGTTGATTATTGATTTTTAGGCATTCATGATGTTGGCCACGCGGCGGAACTCGTCGATGATCTCGTGCGTGCGTTTGACGTCGAAGTCGTTTTCGAGGTCGTAAGGCACCGTGTTGTCGCGCAGCGGAGTGTAGGCGATCTTGTTGTCCCGTACGCCGGCAACCTGTCCGTCCAGTCCTTTCAGCAGGCCTTCCACAGCCGCTACGCCCAGACGGGTGGCCAGCACGCGGTCTACCGTGGTGGGCGATCCGCCGCGCTGGATATGTCCCAGAGTCGTTTCCTTGATGTCCTTCTCGGGCATGCGTTTTTTCATCTCTTGGGTGATGATGCGTACGCGCTCGCCGATGTGCTGTCCATTTTCCGACACGATGACGATCGAGGAACTCTTCTTGCGGCCTTCGGCTTCGTGGAGGTCCTTGACAATCTCTTCGTACAGTTCTTCCCCGTCGGGGATGATGCTGTGGTTGTCCTTGTCTTTTTTAGGCGGCAGGATGATCTGTTCCACCCCGGTAGCCATACCGGTATAGACGGCGATGTACCCCGAACCGTGCCCCATCACCTCGACGAAGAAAATACGGTCGTGCGAGGCAGCCGTATCGCGGATCTTGTCGATGGCTTCCATGGCCGTATTGATGGCCGTGTCGAACCCGATGGAAAAGTCCGATCCGTAAATATCATTGTCGATCGTACCCGGGATGCCCATTACCTGCAGACCGGTTTCTTTTTGCAGTTTCAGTGCGCCGGTAAACGAACCGTCGCCGCCGATGACCACCAGTGCGTCGATGCCGGCTTCCCGGGCGTTGCGGGCAGCCTGGAGACGTACTTCAGGGTCCTTGAACTCTTTGCACCGGGCCGAGCGCAGGAACGAGCCGCCCCGGTTGATGATGTTGCCTACGTCGCGCGGAGAGAGCTCGACGAAGTCTTTTTCCAACAGGCCTTTGTACCCCTGTTCGATGCCGATGCACTCGATCCCGTAAGTGGCGCACGTGCGGGCCACGGAACGGATCGCCGCATTCATTCCCGGAGCGTCGCCGCCCGAGGTGAGTACGCCTATTTTTTTGATTTTGCTATCCGCCATGATGCGATGTATCTTGTGTGTTTTGTATTTCCTTCTTTGAAAAAAGCGTTCTTCGGAAAGAACCACGCAAATTTACGGAATAATTGTGGAATTACGCTTAAAAAAGCGTTAGATTTTCCGCTTCGACCCAAGTCTTGCAAAAGCGTTTATGGTGTTGTCTGTCATGTGTTTGCGCGGACAACTTGCGGGGCGGAGGCTTTCCCTGGCGGAAAAACCTCCGCCCGGGCAAGCCTTTCCCGGCGTTTTCGGTCGGAATCTTTCCGGTGATTTTGAAAAAACAGAGCGCATCCCGCAAGGAAAGTTCCCGGCGGAGCCTTGCGGTGCCGGAGGCCGGGAGCGGCCGAACTTCCGAACGCCCTTGTCCGGCGGCAAACTGCACGGCTGTCCCCTGGCCGGGAAAAGGCTCAACGGCGGGCGAAGCGCAGGAACTCCATCGTGTCCTCCCCGTCGGCGTACTGGTCCAGAGCGGGGCGCTGTGCGCTGCCGAAGGGCAGATGCCCGGGGCCGACGACGCATTGCAGCGCCTCGCCCAGCGAGCGGAGGTAGTCTTCCGCCTGGGCAAGCGTCCCGTACCGCCGGTAGCCCGCCGTGCCTATGGGTGCTGCCGGCGTGTCCGAGGGGACGAGCAACAGGAAACCGGTATCGTACACACCGGCGTTTTGTTCGCTCAAGGCGTACATCGCCCGGCGGTAGTCGTAATTGTTGCGGTATTTGGGATGGTCGGCGATCCCGGCGTATTTTCCCAATGCGCGTCCCAGCCGGGAGAGGTCGAAACCTTCGGGGACGAGTACCTGGGTAACGTTGCGGCAGCCCAGACCGAAGTACAGCAGCATGTCGTCGGCCAGTTGTTCCAGTTCCTGCTGCGAGGTGTCCTCTGCGACGATCCCTACACTGTAACGGGCGTGGCGCAGCAGGGCAGGGACCTGCCGGAAATAGTACCGGAAGTAGCGTTGGGTATCGTCGTTGCCGGTGGCGATCACCGCGTCGATGCCTTCCCGGACCAGTCCGGGGGCGAGCGTCAGGCGTCCGGCGAGCGATGGTTCGGCCTCCTGGAGGCATTGCGTGGCAGCGGTGATGAGCGCCGTATCGTCCCGTGAAGGTTTGATCACGGCCCGGTGTCCGCTCACGTAGGTACAGAGGATGTCGTGCAGCCCTACCATCGGGATGTTCCCGGCCAGTACCAGCAGGACGTTTTTCGATGCATCGGGCAGGGGATAGCGATCCACCCATTGTGTCAACGCAGGTTCGCGGAGCAGTTCCCCCCATTGCCGGGCGGCAAAGCAGATATTTTCCGGGGTGAACCACGGGTTGTCCGCCCCGGCTTTTTGCAGGGCGACCCGCCAGCGGGGGTCGTCTTCGCCCCGGCGGAACATTTCCCCCAGTCGGCAGAGGGCTTCGAGGGCTTTTTTTCGTTCTTCGTGTGGGCGGGTCATGGCAAGGGGTAGAGGGTGAGATAGGTTTCGAGGATTTCGCGGATGTTGGGAAAGGTGTTGTTTAAGGCTTGTTCTACGCCGCGGCGGTCGAGCCATTCGACGCGTTCGATGCCTTCCTCGCTCTGGGGGCAGGTGGTGCTTTGGCAGGTCTGCATGGCAAACCACGCGGTGTGTTTGATGGCCCATTGTCCTTCCAGCAGGTAGGCATGCCGCGTGATCCCCACGGGGGCGACGATGGAAAGCCCTTCCGTACCGGTCTCTTCGCGAACTTCCCGCAAGGCGTTTTCCCGGTCCGTTTCCCCGGCTTCGCGCCAACCTTTGGGCAGGTCCCAGCGTCCTTGGCGACGGATCATCAGGATGCGTCCCGAGGGTTCGTGGCGGACGATGCCTCCGCCGGCGGGGATGTGTCGGAAAAAACTGTCGAATATTTTTTGCAGATCCTCGCCTGTGGTGCTGAGGAATGCGATTTTTGCCTTACCTTTGTCGAAACAGTCCGCTACGACCCTCCGCAGGGTCTGCGGGTCGGGATCGACCCAGGTGCGCGTCCCGTCCGCGGGTGCCTGAGCGGGGAAAAGGACGAGATTTCGATTGAAATAGACTTTATACATATTGATCATGCTCAAAGACAAGCAAACGGCCCTTACCACGGCGAAATACCTGCTGGAGATCGAGGCGGTACGCCTGCAGCCCGAGAAGTATTTTACCTGGGCCAGCGGGTGGCATTCCCCCATTTACTGCGACAACCGGATGACGCTTTCGTATCCGAAGATCCGCACGTTCCTGGCCGAATCGTTTGCAAAGATAGTGCAAAACGGCGATACTTATCCCGATGTGATCGCAGGAGTAGCTACCGGAGCGATCGCCGTGGGAATGCTCGTGGCTCAGCAGCTGGGTTTGCCTTTTGTCTATGTGCGTCCCGAACCCAAGAGCCACGGCCGGGGCAACCAGATAGAAGGCTGCCTGCAGGCAGGGCAGAAAGTGGTGGTGATCGAGGACCTGATCAGCACCGGCGGCAGCAGCCTGGGTGCGGTAGCCGCGTTGCGGGAAGCCGGTGCGCAGGTGTTGTACATGGCGGCCATCATGACCTACGGTTTCTCGGTGGCGCAGGACAATTTTGAAAAGGCCGGGGTGCGCCTGACCACCCTGTGCGATTACGATACGCTCATCGCCCAGGCTGCGGAGATGCACTACGTGCAGCCCTCCGATCTGGAATTGCTGGCGCGTTGGCGGGAGAACCCTTCCCGGTGGAAAAAGGAAGATGCGGCTCCCGAAGGGGAAAAATGAACAACCGTACGCTCGAAAAGTACATAGCCAAAACCTGAAATACCATGAGACTCGAAGGACCTGTTACCCAAGTAGCCCGCTCGCAGCAGACGGTGTATGCCGCGGTAAACGATGTGGAAAAGTACAAAGACTACATGCCATCGGCCGTTTCCTCGTTCGCTACGGGCGAAGACTACGGCATGCCCTGGTTTTCCTTTACCATCGGGGGCATGCCCGAGATCAAGATGGTGCGCAGTGTGGCCGAACCTTTTTCCCGGGTGGTGTTTGCTACGCCGATGGGGGCGAAAATATCGCTTGAAGTGCGTATAGGAGCCCTCGCGGATGAGCAGAGTTCGGTGCAGGTGGCTATCGAAGCCGATGTCAATCCCATGCTGCGCATGATGGTCGAGCGGCCTCTGCGCCGTTTCCTGGACGATCTTTCCGAAAAGATAGGCCAGGTGAAATAATCTGTCTTCCCCAGGCGTGGTTGCGGGCAAAAGGGGGCGGCGCTATGC
>DVLY01000010.1 GCA_018715295.1 Candidatus Merdimorpha stercoravium
CAGAACGTGGTAGCCGACGTACCCGACCTTCAGGTGCTGGGCGATCCTTCGGCCGACCTGCTGGCCGTATCCTGGGGCGGTACCTTCGGGCACATGATGGAGGCGGTCAACCAGATGAACCGCGCCGGCAAGAAAGTGGCCCTGGCGCATTTCAGCTACCTCAACCCCCTGCCCAAGAACACCGAGGAAGTGCTCAAGAAATACAACAAGATCGTGGTGTGCGAACTCAACGACGGTCAGTTGGCCGGGTACCTGCGCATGAAGATCGACGGGCTGAACCACCTCGAAAAGTACAACAAGGTACAGGGTCAGCCGTTCAAGGTTGAGGAACTCACCGAATGTTTCACTAAACTGCTGGAGAAATAAGACCATGTGCGAAAATCATCAATATACCGCTAAAGACTTCAAAAGCGACCAATACGTACGCTGGTGCCCGGGCTGCGGCGACCATGCGGTGGTCAACACCCTTCAGAAAGCGATGGCCGAACTGGGCATCGCTCCCAAGGACACGGCCGTAATCTCCGGTATCGGTTGCTCGTCCCGTCTGCCCTACTACATGGGTACTTACGGTTTCCACACCATCCACGGGCGCGGAGCCGCCATCGCCACGGGTGTAAAAGTAGCCAACCCCCACTTGTCCGTATGGCAGATCACCGGCGACGGCGACTGCATGGCCATCGGAGGCAACCACTTCATCCACTCGGTACGCCGCAATGTGGACATCAACGTCATCCTGCTCAACAACAAGATCTATGGCCTGACCAAGGGACAGTACTCCCCCACCTCGGCACGCGGATTCGTCTCGAAATCCTCGCCCTACGGCACGGTGGAAGATCCCTTTATCCCGGCCGAGCTCACCTTGGGCGCACGGGGCAACTTCTTCGCCCGTTCGCTCGACGTGGAAATGAACCTGACCAAGGATGCCATGGTCGCTGCCGCCCGTCATCGCGGGGCTGCGGTAGTCGAAGTGCTGCAGAACTGCGTCATCTTCAACGACGGCATCCACACCTGCATCACGGACAAAGCAGTGCGGGCCGACCGGACCATCACCCTGGTACAAGGTGAAAAGATGATCTTCGGCGCCAACCGCGACAAGGGCATCGTGCTCGACGGCCTGACACTCAAGACCGTAACCATCGGTCAGGACGGATACACGCTGGACGACGTGCTGGTGCATGACGCCACCACGCGCGACAACACCCTCCACTTCATGCTGGCCATGATGGGTTGCACTCCCGAGAGCACCCTTCCGGTGGCTCTGGGTATCATCCGCAATGCCGAAGCTCCGACCTACGACCACGAAGTCGAACACCAGTTGGAAGAGGTCGCTGCCAAGAAGAAAGACCACAACCTGACCGAACTCATCCTTCAGGGAGAAACCTGGGAAGTAAAATAATCCCGGGCCTCTCTGTCGGGCAGCAAGGCAGTCGTTCAAAAGCAAAGGGTTGCGCCCCGTCGGGGCGCAACCCTTTGCTTTTGAACGACTGCCCGCCCTATTTCCCGTCGATGGCTCCGAGGATCGCCTCCAGAATCCCGAAACGATACCCCCCGTCGGAAAAAGCGTTGGCTTTCTTCTCGCCGTACGTCCGGTTGGTCAGCAGCACGTACACCAAGTCCTGCTCCGGCTCCACCAGCAGCATCGTCCCCGTAAAACCCGTATGCCAATACGCCTGCGAAGAGACACACGCATCGAAATGGTCCGGCGCCGCCCCGATGGCCTTTTTCACAAACCCTGCCGAACGGCTGTTGGAAGCCGTCGCATAGGCATAACGCGTAAAACGATCGACCGTCTGTTCGGAAAAGAACCGATGTCCCCCGTAATAACCCTTCTGCAGGAGCATCTGCCCGTACTTGGCCAAGTCGTAGGCCGATGAGAAATTGCCCGCATGCCCCGATACGCCTCCCAGCAGCGCCGCCCCGCTATCGTGAACGTATCCCCGCAACAACTGCCGGCGGAACAAGGTATCGTTGTCCGAAGGGGCAATGCTGTCGGCAGGCATGCGCAAAAGCGGGCGGAATCCCATCGTCAGCGCCCCCAACGGGCGGAACACCTGCCCCAGCGCCGCCTGCTCGATGCCCTCGGGATAGTATCGGTCCACCACCTCCCGCAGCAGGTAAAAATCCAAGTCGCTGTACACCATCCTCTTGGGACGCAAAGCGCATTTGCGCAGGCGGGCCGTCACCGTATCGGGATACGAGGCACGCATGTAGAGCCCTTCGGCCACTTCGAGGGGATACTCCGGGCTCGGTGTATCGGCATAGAAAAATTCGCTGGGTTCCTTCGTGTTCTTGTCCAGCGTATAGGAATAAAAAGGAAGCCCTGCGGGCAGCCCCCCGTTGTGCGCCAGCAGTTCCTTGAGCAGGACCTTTCCCTTGTTCGATCCCCGGTAGACCGGCAACATATCTTCCAGGCGCGAGGAAAATTGGATCTTTCCCCGGTCGTACAACTGCATGATCAGCGGCAAGGTCGCCGACACCTTCGTAACCGAAGCCAAATCGTACACTGTACCCGGGGTTACCGCCCGCGAGAGCGAATCGCCGTACATCGTCGTCCCGAAACACCGGTCGATCACCACCCGGCCGCCCCGGGCCACCACCAACCTTCCCCCGGGTGCCGAACCCGTCGCCACGATGTCGGCCAGAAGGCTGTCCACTGCACCCAGTTTCTCCGGATCGATCCCTTCCTGGGAGGGGAAACCGAACTTCAAGCGACCCAGCGGACGGAAGGTCTCGCCCGTGCCCCGAGGGTATCCCTCGCCCAGGCTCACCGGCAACTTCCCCTTGGGAGCCACCGCCCCGTACAACACCTCGGCCGCCGCCAGATTGGCCGCCCACAGGTTTTCATACGCCAGCACCGCCGCCGGATAGCGTTTCCACCCCTCCAGTTGCCACAGCGCATAGGGATTGTCCAGCCATACCAGCACCGCGCCCGGCGCTGCCGCGAGCGAATCCAGAAGCGCCCGATCCCGCTCCGCAACCTTTCCGGGCGTAAAAGCCGCCGGCGAACCGCCGTGATACCCTACCACCAACGTGTGCCCCTGGCTCTGCTCCAGGATCCGTGCAGCCGAAGCCTGTCGATCCAACACCTTTACCGGTGCATAAAGCCCCATGTAGCGCACCATGTCCCCGCTTTCACCCGCACCCAGGGGGAGGTAGCACACCGTATCGACCGCATCGGCCAACGGCAGCGCATGTTCCCGGTTGTGCAGCAGGGTTACGGCCCGTTCCATCACATCCAGACAAAGCGCCGAATCCCTCTCGGTACCCCGAGCTGCCCGCAGGGCGAGCGAGTCCGCCCGGGGAGGCACCCCCTCCAGGATCCCCGCCGCACATTTGGCGGACAGGATACGCTGCACGCTCTGTTCGATCCGCTCCCGGGGAATCCGCCCCTGCTTTACCGCCGCGAGCACCGCCCGGTAAGCCGTCTCCGTATCTTCGGAATACAGCAGCATGTCGTTCCCGGCCAGGATCGCTTCGATCTCGGCCTCCCCGCAACCGTAGCGGCCGGACACGCCCCGCATGTTGAGGGCATCGGTGATCACCAAGCCCTGATAGTTCCACGCCCGGCGGAGGATTCCCCCGACGATGCGCTCGGAAAGGCTCGAGGGACGCTCTCCCACACTGTCGAAGGCCGGCACGTAGAGATGGCCGGTCATCACGCTCGCCACCCCTCCCCGGCAGGCTTTTTCAAAAGGCTGCAGTTCGACCTCCTCCAGACGGCGGGCCGAAAAAGGCAGCACCGGCAATTCCTTGTGGCTGTCGGTGCGGGTGGCCCCGTGTCCCGGAAAATGCTTGACCGAAGCCAGCACCCCCGCATCCTGCATCCCCCGGACAAAGGCTGCGACCTTGCCCGCCACCCGATGCGGATCTTCCCCGAAGGAACGCACGCCGATGATCGGGTTTTCCGGCTCCGTATTCACATCGGCCGAAGGGGCGAAATTGGCATAGATTCCCATCTGTCGGCAGGCCTCCCCGATGTGCCGACCCACCCGATACACCAGCGTATCGTTCCCGAGCGCCCCCATGGTCAGCGGCCAGGGATACCCGAAGGTGCCGTCCAAACGCATGGCCAGCCCGCGTTCCAAGGTCATGGCGGACAGAAGCGGCACCCGCCTGCTGTGCTGTTGCGCCTGCGCGAGGAAATCCAACACCGCCTCGGGTTCGTTGCGATACAGCGACACCCCGCCCACATGACAGCTGTCGATCAGGTACAGCGCCCGGGAGACCTGCGCAGGGGTTTGGAGAAATACCGCCGGGACGAACATCTGCCCTACTTTTTCCTCCAGGCTCATCGCCCCACAAAGCGAGTCCACCCGCTGGCGATCCGCTGCGGACAATCCCCGGTAAGTAAAACGGCCGGCCGGTTGAGCCAAAAGCCCGACATTCCCGACCAAAAAGGCCAGGAGCCACCACAAACTGTTTTTCATTCGGACGATAAAATTCTATTCGTTCCCCGTGCGTCCTTCCTCCATGGCGCACGGATTTCTTTTCCTCCCCCCTTCGATCTCTCCCCGGTCTGCTCTCCTCCCTATCTTTCTCGATCTACTCTCCTCGGTCCCCTCGAACTTTTCCCGACTGTCCCCGGATGGGGAAAGGGGAAAACCACGCTACCGCACCTCCCGGCAGAGCAAGCCCACCGAAGCCATGTCCTCCCAGAAACGGGGGTAGGACTTGGTAACCACCTGCGGGCAGCGCACCGAAAAACCGCCCTCCAAGGCCAACGGCACGAAAGCCATCGCCATGCGGTGGTCCTGGTAGGTCTCCAGACAAATCTCGCGGGAACGTGGCGAAAACGCCTCGATGGTCAGGCTGTCCCGGGTAGCGGAACACCCCACGCCGAATTTGGCCAGTTCAGCCTGCAACGCTGCGATCCGGTCGGTTTCCTTGACCCGCAAGGTTCCCAGCCCCGTCAGGCGACCTTTTATCTTCAAGGCGGCCATCACCACGGCCACACTCTGGGCCACATCGGGCGTATCGCCCATGTCGAGTTGGCAGTACTCCGGGGCCGAGTAACCCTCCCGAGGCTCCAGACGAAGGATGCCCCCGGGAGAAAAGACGGATTCCACACCGAACACCTCCCGGAATATCCCGACCAGACGGCTGTCGCCCTGCGGGCTCCCGGGCAGGAACGAAGACAGTTCGAACCCTCGGCGCGCTACGGCTGAAAGGGCGTAAAAATACGACGCCGAACTCCAGTCGGACTCCACCAGAACCCGGTTCACCGCGCAAGCCTTGGCCGGCGGGACGGTAACGTCTCGCTCCCCGACCCGGCAGTCCAGTCCCACCGAACGCAGCACCGAAGCCGTCAGTTCGATGTAAGGCCGCGAAACGCTCTGCCCATCCAGGTGCAAATGCAAGCCCTGTTGCCAAAACGGAGCCATCAACATCAGCGCGGTAATGAACTGGCTGGACACCGTGCTGTCTATCCGGCACTCCCCGCCCGGCAACTCACGCCCCCGGATGCGAAGCGGCGGGCATCCCTCCCGCTCCAGATAGTCGATCCCGGCCCCCAGGCGGCGCAAGGCCTCCACCAGCGGGGCAATGGGGCGTTCCTTCATCCTCCCCGAACCGGTCAGCACTACCTCCCGCCCGGGACAGGAAGCCAAATAAGCCGTCCCGAAACGCATGGCTGTCCCCGCATGGCCCACATCGAGCACCGAAGAGGGGTCTTCCAGCACCCGGCGCATGGCGCGGGTATCGTCCGAGTCGGAAAGATTGTCGATGGAAAAAGCCCCGCCCATGGCCGCCTGCAAGAGCAGCAGACGGTTCGACTGGCTTTTGGAGCCGGACAAACGGATCCTGCCCGGAGCGGCGACCACCCCGGACGGAAAACTGATAAAGGAAACCGGCTGATCCATCGCGCGTATGTTTATTTTGCTCCGGGTAGAAAAAACGACCGGATTAAGTCCTCACACGGTCAGATGACCCTTCACGTATACCGCAAAGACCTCGCCCAAAAGTTCGCAGCCGATCATCGCCGAGTTTTTCGCCCGGGATTCGATCATGTCCTTGGTAAAGGTCCAACGGGCCGAGGGGTCGAAAAGCGTCATCTCGGCCACTCCGCCGGGAACGATGCTGGGCACCTCCACCCCGAAACGACGGCGCGGACCGATGCTCATCAGTTCGACCATCCGCTCCAGGGAAATATGGTCGTGGAGTGCCTTCCAAGCGGCGCCGAAAGCCGTTTGCAGACCAATGGTCCCGTAGGCCGCCCGCTGGTATTCGCATTTCTTGTCCTCGATGTCCACCGGGGTATGGTCGGAAGCAATGCAGCACACCGTACCGTCTTTCACCGCCCGTACCAGCGCCGCGATGTGGGTACGCGTGCGCAAGGGCGGAAGTACTTTGTAGCGGGTATCGAAATCCTGCAGGCAGCTGTCGTCCAAGAGCAGATGATGGGGCGTTACGCTGCACGAGACGTCCACGCCCTTTTTCCGCGCCTCCCGGATCATCCGGACGGCGCCCGGGGTCGTTACACAGGCGATGTGCAACGGAGCACCCGTGTACTGGGCCAGGAAAATATCCCGCGAGACGGCAATGTCCTCGGCGATATCCGGAATCCCGTGCAGGCCGAGCGTAGTGGCGACCGGCCCTTCGTTGGCTACTCCCACGTGCAGGATCGAGCGGTCCATGGGCGTGGTTACGGTCAAGGCGCCCAGCGCGCCGTTGTACTGCAGCACGAGCTGCTCGATCAGGTTGTTGTCGATGGGGCATCCATCCCAGAAAGCGACCGCTCCCCCGCAGAGCATGTCGTAGGTCTCGGCCATGGCCTTTCCTTCGGCAGCTTGGGTGGCAGTCCCTACCGGGTAAAGGTTCACGGGCAGGGAGGCGGATTTCTCGACAAAGAATTCCACCTTCTGGCGGCTGTCGGTAGGACAGCTTTTGGGCGAGGCCAGCGCCACAGCGGTAAATCCGCCTCGGGCGGCTGCTCGCGCGCCGCTTTCGAGCGTTTCGGCCTCCTCGTACAGCGGTTCGCCGAAACGGCAGGCCGTATCCATCCAACCGGGGGATACGCACAGGCCTTTTTCATCCACTATGCGCCGCTGCCCGTCTTCCAGGGGAATATCGTCGGCGATTTCCCGGATGGTTTCACCCGAGAGGAGCAGGTCTTTCGTCTGTCCGTTGTACGGACTGGTAGGGTCCACGATCAGGGCCTTTCTGATAAGCGTATCCATCGGTTTTCTTCCAGATTTTTTTACGGCGTAAAGATAGCCAATAAGCTCGGAAGTATTTTTAACTTTGAGGGGATTTTTGAGGGCTTTTTTACCCGACCCGACCCGGGGAGGGATGCCCGCCTGCAAAAAAAATGATGGGACTGTCGTATCTGTGGTCATACCTGTACTACCTTACCGGGGCGAGGAGCGAATACTACGTCCATTCGCCTTTCGTATACTCCCTGATGACCGAATGTCTGAAAAAGAAAAGGCGCCTGGTTCCCGAGAGCTGCGACCGTCTTTTCGCGCGGATACAGGACTATCTGTCGTCTTCGGACTTCCCGAGCGAACTCTACCGCATCCTTCCCGGGGAACCCATCGAAGAGGCTTTTCGCCGCATTCCCCGCCGGGAAGACACCGCTATTTTTATCGATTCTCCCCACCAGAGCCTCAAGCGCGAGGCCCAGTGGAATGCGCTGTGCGCCGACCCGCAGGTGATCCTGACCATCGACCTGTTCCGCGTGGGGCTGGTCTTTCCTTGCCA
>DVLY01000168.1 GCA_018715295.1 Candidatus Merdimorpha stercoravium
GGGGCAAGGGCGGGTAGTCTGGGCGTGCAAGCGAAAGCCCGGCAGGGGTACCCCTGCCGGGCTTTCGCTTGCACGCCCAGATGGATTCGCGCAGGAAAAGGATCAGTGCCGCTTGGCAGCCAGCAAATACAGCACGGCCATGCGCACGGCTACCCCGTTTTCCACCTGTTGCAGGATGATGGACTGGTCGCTGTCGGCCACCTCGCTGGTGATTTCCACCCCCCGGTTTACGGGTCCGGGATGGAGGATGGTGATGCGTTTGTCGAGCGAGTCGAGCAGTTCCTTGTCCAGACCGTATAGTTTGACGTATTCCTGACGCGAAGGGAAGTAGTTGATATCCTGTCGTTCGTGTTGTACGCGGAGCATGTTGGCCGCATCGCACCAGTTCAAGGCCTTGCGCAGGTTGGTCTCCACCCGCACGCCCATCGATTCGATGTACCGGGGGATGAGGGTGGCCGGCCCGCAGACCATTACTTCGGCTCCCTGCATTTGCAGGGCATAGATGTTGGAGATGGCTACCCGCGAGTGGGTGATGTCCCCGACGATGACTACCTTCAGGCCTTTGACCGAGCCGAAGCGCCGCCGCAGGGAGTACGAATCCAACAAGGCCTGCGTGGGGTGTTCGTGCGTGCCGTCACCCGCATTGACGATCTGGGCGGGAACGTTTTTCGAGAGAAATACGCAGGCTCCGGGGTCGGGATGCCGCATGACGACCATATCGACTTTCATCGAGAGGATGTTGTTCACCGTGTCGATGAGCGTTTCTCCTTTCGAGACGGACGAGACGGATGCGGAAAAATTGACCACATCGGCCGAGAGGCGTTTTTCGGCCAACTCGAACGAAGTGCGGGTACGGGTGCTGTTCTCGAAAAACAGGTTGGCGATGGTCGTCCCGTTGAGCGAGGGCACTTTCTTGATGGGGCGGGACAATACCTCGGAAAAGGTTTCCGCCGTGCGCAGGATCAGTTCAATGTCGTTTTTGTTGAGGTATTTGATACCCAACAGATGGTCTACGCTGAGGCTGTCCATAGGTTTATTGCGGTTTTTCGCCGGTTTGGCTGGATAGATATACACGTTCGTTGTCTTCGGTCAGATCGACGACGACTTTTTCGCCTTCCACCACGTCCACCTGGATACCCCGGTAATCGGGCTGGATGGGGAGTTCGCGGCTGAAACGGCGGTCGATCAGCACCAGCAACTCGATCTGCGAAGGCCGTCCGAAAGAATTGATGGCCGACAGGGCGGCGCGGATGCTGCGTCCGGTGTGCAGCACGTCGTCCACGAAGATGACCCGCAGCCCTTCCACCGCAAAGTCGATGCTGGTAGTGTTGGCACGGGGCGGTTCGGCGCGCCGGCGGAAGTCGTCGCGGAAAAATGTGGTGTCGAGGCTGCCCAGGCGCAGGTTCTCGATGCCGTAGTCCCGGCGGAGGATCTCGGCGATCTTTCCGGCCAGGATGACGCCGCGACGCTGGATGCCGATGATGGCTGTCTGGGAAAAGTCTTTGTGGTTTTCCACGATCTGGCACACAAGACGCTCCAGGGTTACATGGAGTTGCCGGCTGGATATGATCTCCTTTTGCATACGTATGCGTGGATTTTTGACGGCATAAAATTAGTACTTATTGGGCGGCTCGGCAAATTTTTTTGGCCTCTCGGGAGGCGGAGAAAGATTTTTCCTTTCCCCAGCACGTTATCCAAGGCATTTCTGTTACCTTTGCTTTCGCTGTACCAAAAAGACAAAAGTATTCGGATGAAAGATAAAATATTGATCATAGGCTGCCGCGGGCAGATAGGAACGGAACTGACCAGTGCCCTGGCGCAGGAGTACGGCAAGGATCGTATCCTGGCAACCGATATCCGGCAGGTGGGGGACGATTTTCCGGATGTGCCTTTCCGCCTGCTCGATGCGCTGGATGCCCGGGCGGTAGAAGATACGGTGGAGCGGAACGGGATCGCCCAGGTGTACCACCTCTCGGCCATGCTTTCGGCCGTAGGGGAAGGGCGTCCGATGGATGCCTGGCGGCTGAACATGGAAACGCTGCTCACGGTCCTGAACCTGGCACGGGAAGGGAAAATAGGGAAAATCTTCTGGCCCTCGTCCATCGGAGCATTCGGCCCCCACACCGAGTTGAAATTCACCCCGCAATATACGGTGATGGATCCCGATACGGTGTACGGCATCTCCAAACTCTCGGGCGAACTGTGGTGTCGGTATTACCACGAACGCTACGGGGTAGACGTGCGTTCGGTGCGTTTCCCGGGCATTATCAGTTGGAAGGCCGCACCGGGAGGCGGTACGACGGATTACGCGGTGGATATTTTCCACAAGGCCGTGCAGGGGCAGGCGTATAGTTGTTTCCTCCGCGAGGATACTTTCCTGCCGATGATCTACATGCCGGATGCCTTGCGGGCGATCGTCGAGCTGATGCACGCCCCGGCCGAGTGCCTTACGGTGCGCACTTCGTACAACCTGGGTGCGATGAGTTTTTCGCCCCGTCAGTTGGCCGAAGTGATCGCACGGCGGGTTCCGGGATTCGAGATCCGTTACGAGCCCGATTTCCGGCAGAAGATCGCCGATACGTGGCCCGATGCGTTGGACGACGCGTGTGCCCGGAAGGATTGGGGTTGGAGACCGCAGTACGATATCGAGGCGATGGCCGAGGATATGCTGCGGAACTTGCGGGAGAAATACGCTCGGGAGCAGCAGTAGGAGGGTGCTCGCGGGTTTCCTCTTTAGGAAAAACAAACCATAAAATACGACAGGGATGAAAAAGGCATTGTTTTTGGCTTCGCTGGCAGCCGCTCTTTTTGCTTGCGGCGGACAGGAACTGCGGCAGGTTTCGGGGCTCATCGTCGATGCGACGATGAACACGGTTAGCGTGACGGTGGAGGGAGGCGATACGCTCTCCTTCAGTACGATGGGAGCGGAACGGATCGGGCCGGATGGAATGCTGCTGGGCGATACCGCTACGGTGTCCTTCCGGGGAGAGGCAAAACCGGGTGAGATGATTCCCGCTGCGCGTTTGGAAGTCCGCCCCCGTCCTCGCCTGGAACGGATCATTACCGGGGTGTGGGTGCAGCCTGTCCCGGGAATGGACGGGGTACAAGGGATGGAACTCAAGGGCGACGGATCGGCTTCGTCGGTCAATATGAGTACGTTGCTGTACCAGAGTTGGAGGTTGTACGGCAATCAGCTGATCCTTGCGGGCAAGAGCGTGGGCAACGGGCAGACGATCGATTTTGTCGATACGCTTTCCGTGGAGCGTTTCTCGGCCGATACGCTGGTGCTGGTGCGTCGTGGAATGCTTCAGGTGTATTTCCGACAGAAATAACGGCGGACGGTTTTCCCCGGAGCGTGCAAGCGGGCGGCGCGGGCGCATCAGCGCCCGC
>DVLY01000169.1 GCA_018715295.1 Candidatus Merdimorpha stercoravium
AAACCGGGATGGGATATATCGGCTACGTGCACCAGGAGGTCGGCTTCGCGCACTTCGTCGAGGGTGGATTTGAACGATTCCACCAATTCGGTAGGCAATTTGCGGATAAAGCCGACGGTATCGGTGAGCAGGATGGGCAGGTTGGCGATGACGACCTTGCGCACCGTCGTATCGAGGGTGGCGAAGAGCTTGTTCTCGGCAAAAACGTCCGACTTGCTCAACAGGTTCATCAGGGTCGATTTTCCAACGTTGGTATAACCTACCAGCGCTACACGAACGGTCTTTCCCCGGTTTTTGCGCTGAGTGGCCATCTGACGGTCGATCGAGGAGAGTTTTTCCTTGAGCAGGGCGATGCGGTCGCGCACGATACGGCGGTCGGTCTCGATCTCGGTCTCTCCCGGGCCGCGCATCCCGATACCGCCCCGCTGGCGCTCCAGGTGCGTCCACATGCCGGTAAGACGGGGAAGGAGGTACTGGTACTGCGCCAGTTCCACCTGGGTGCGGGCATAGGAGGTCTGCGCCCGGGCTGCGAAGATGTCGAGGATGAGGTTGGTACGGTCGAGGATCTTCCGCCCCAGTTCGCGTTCGATGTTGCGCAACTGTCCGGCGGAGAGTTCGTCGTCGAAGATCACTACGTCCACCTGCGGACAGTCGGCGAGGTAGGTCTTGATCTCCTCCAGTTTTCCGGTGCCGACGAACGTGCGGGGATTGGGCGAGTCGAGCTTTTGCCAGAAGCGTTTGAGCACCCGGGCTCCGGCCGTTTGGGCGAGAAACTCCAACTCGTCGAGGTATTCCGACAGTTTGAGTTCGTCCTGTTGGGGCGTTACCAGACCCACCAGGACGGCTGTTTCGTATTCCGTTTTTTCGTGTTCGATCATTCCCATATCGATATCTTCCTGCGGTCCTCCCCTGCCCGGTTCCTGCGAAAAAAGGAGGGCAAGAACGGACGGAGGAAAAGCCTTGCGTAAAAAGGGCTTTCCCTTGGGAGACCCGCGGGGAAAGTGGAGAGACGAATATTCCTTAAAAATCCATCAGGCACTTTACGGGATGGCCGGAGAGCTTTTCCAGTCCGCCCAGCGCCTTGAGTTCCATCAGGAACGAGAGAAGGACAACTTGGCCGCCGGCTTTCTCGATCAGTTCGACCGCGGCGCGGGCCGTGCCTCCGGTGGCCAGCACGTCGTCGTGGATGAGCACCCGGTCGCCGGGGGCGATGGCGTCGGTGTGGATCTCGAGGGTGTCGGTGCCGTATTCCAGGTCGTACGTAACGGAGAGGGTGGAGAAAGGCAGCTTGCCTTTCTTACGGACCGGGATGTACCCTACCCCCAGACGGTGCGCGATGAGCGAACCGAAAAAGAAGCCCCGGGACTCGATGGCGGCGACTTTGGTGATGCCCAAATCCTTTACGTGGTCGCACAACTGGTCGAGCGCCTCACTGGTGGCGCGAGGGTCGAGCAGCAGGGGGGTTATGTCGCGGAAGATTACGCCCGGTTTGGGGAAATCCTCGATATTGCGGATGTAATGGCGAAGGTCGGTCTTCATGTTTCTTTCTTCTATCGGTTAGATTGTCGTTGGTTTATTCGGTTTCCAATGTTTTTGTTTGCTTCTGCTTTTGCCGGTCCCTGTTTTATCTATCCCTTTATCCCCCCCTGTTCCGGTACTTCCTCTGTCCTTTTCCTGGTCCCGTATCGGAGCGGGAAGGAAGGCTCAACGGCGGGACATCCGGTCGAGCAGGTAGAAATCGGCCAGGGTGAGGGCTGTCATCGCTTCGACCACCACGACCGCACGGGGAACGACGCAGGGGTCGTGCCGGCCGCGACCTTCGACCACAGCGGGCTGGCCGTGGATGTCGATGGTGGGCTGTGCTTTGAGGATGGTGGCCACAGGTTTGAAGGCTACCCGGAAGACGATGTCCATGCCGTTGGAGATGCCGCCCTGCACGCCGCCCGAACGGTTAGTCAAGGTGCGGCCGCCTTCGGTAAAGAGGTCGTTGTGCTGCGAACCCCGCATGGCCGAACCGGAAAAACCGCTGCCGATCTCGAAGCCTTTCGCGGCCGGAATGCCGAGGCAGGCGGCAGCCAGGCGGGCTTCCAGACGGTCGAAAATGGGTTCGCCCCATCCGGCCGGGACGCCCTGCACCACGCAGGTAACTACTCCGCCGATGCTGTCGCCCTGAGCGCGGACTTCGCGGATGAGGGCTTCCATCTCGGCGGCCTTGGCCGCGTCCGGGCAACGGACGATGTTGTCGTCCACCCGGGAGAGGTCGTAATGGGTGTAGTCGTCCCACAGCGCGATGCCGCCTACGGCCGAGACATACGCCACGATGCGTACCGAGGGGGGCAACACCTGACGGGCGATGGCTCCGCCGGCTACCCGTACGGCGGTTTCCCGAGCCGAGGAACGGCCTCCGCCCCGATGGTCGCGCAGGCCGTACTTCTTGTAATAGGTATAGTCGGCATGCGAGGGCCGGAAGAGGTCCTTCATGGCGTCGTAATCGGCCGAATGGTGGTGTTCGTTGCGGATGAGCAATCCGATGGGGGTGCCGGTGGTGCGGCCTTCATATACGCCGGAGAGGATCTCCAGGCGGTCGCTCTCCTTGCGGGGGGTGGAGACGGCGGACTGTCCGGGGCGACGGCGGTCGAGCATATGCTGGATCGCGTCCAGGTCGAGGTCGATCCCGGCCGGGACGCCTTCGAGCACCCCGCCGATGGCCTGTCCGTGCGATTCGCCGAAGGTGGTCAGGCGCAGGTGTTCTCCGAATGTATTGGCTGGCATGAGTTGTGTTGTTTTTCTTTTCTTGGGGTTGCTACCACTGGATGGGCGTTTTCCCTTTGGAGACCAGGTACTGGTTGGCCTTGACGAAATGTCCGCAGCCGAACCAGCCTCCGCGATTGGCACTCAAAGGGCTGGGATGCGCCGCCTCGAGGATCAGATGCCGCGTGGGATCGATGAGCCGGGCCTTGCTGCGGGCATACGCCCCCCAGAGCAAAAATACGACGTTTTCCCGTTTGTCCGACACGATGCGGATCACGTGATCGGTAAACTGCTCCCAACCGTGCCCCTGGTGCGACCCGGGAGAGGCTTCGCGAACCGTGAGGGTGGCATTGAGCAGGAGCACTCCCTGATGGGCCCAGCGGTCCAGACAACCGGAACGGGGTATGGGTGCTCCAGTCTCTGCCTGGATCTCCTTGAAGATGTTCTGCAACGAAGGGGGAAAGGGGACGCCTTCGGCCACCGAAAAGCACAAGCCATGCGCCTGGCCGTAGCCGTGATAGGGATCCTGGCCGATGATGACGACCTTCAAACTGTCCCAGGGACAGGTATCGAAGGCCGAAAAAATCTTCCCGGCCGGAGGAAACACCCGAGCGGTGCGATACTCCTGACGCACGAAATCCGTCAGGCGGACGAAATACTCGGCGTCGAATTCCTGCTGCAAGAGAGGTTGCCAATCGGAAGCTATCCGTACATTCATGTCTTTTTCGCGTTCTTTTCAAACAAGTAA
>DVLY01000170.1 GCA_018715295.1 Candidatus Merdimorpha stercoravium
CCGTAGGTCTTGTCCATCTTTTCGAGAATGGTCTTCAGCGAGGCCATTTTCGCACTTTTATTGTTGTCTTCGCTCATGTTTTCGAGATTGTTTTACCAGCCAAATGTACGGATTTTCCGGGGATCGTCCCGCATCGCGTTTACTTTTTGCCCGGGAAAGGAGAATTGTTTTGCCGGGGGCCCACCGGAGGGCTGTTTTTCAGATGGATTCGTCGTCGTAGAGGTACCGGTTGCGGAGGGGAGGAAAATTTGCTCCTTAAGTTGGGGTGGGGAACCCTGTCAGGGTGCGGGCAAGCGTTCCACCGGCGAGCTCCGCAGGAGCTCGCCGGTGGACGAGTTTCCGAGGCAAAATTGCCCGGTAGAAATGCCGGTCTATTCTTCGGGAGCCGGAGGCGGCGTAGGCAAACCGGCTTCGGGAGCTTGCACTGCAGGAAGCGGCTCGGGCGGTACAGGAGCAATCCCTTCCGGTCCCGCTTGGGGACGGGGAGCAGGTGCAGGCGCCCCCGGCTGGTGTTTCGGCGGGCGGGGCGGTTTGCCCGGCTTGCCGGGTTTGGGCGCTTTCCCGGGGTGCGGCTTGTGCGGACGGTATGCGGGAGGTGGCGGTCCCGGGGTGGGATGTGGCGGACGAACCGCACAGGAGTCAAGGGACAGCACCAATACGAGGGCGAGCAGTCCCCAAAGGAATCGTCGAGTTTTCATGGCAGCCAAAGGTATGATACTGTCCAAATGTAGGGAATTATCCGCTTGCCTTGCCAAAAATGGCCGAGGATTTTACTTGCCCGGCAAACGCATTCCCCCGATTCTGGCTTCCCAAAGGGGAGAAGTGTCTTTTATTCTTCCCTGGGAGTAGGTTCAGCGCCCGGCTTGTTGTAAAACAGGATCGAGCGGCGGATCGCTTCCGGGTCGAGGTAATGGTCGATCGAGGCCTCGCCGATGGCCTCCAGCAGGGTGAAGTTGATGCCCTTCCGCGAGTTTTTCTTGTCGTGGAGCATGATCTCCAGGATCTGCGGGATAGCCTGCACAGGCACCTCGACCGCGCCGTAAAGCCCCTTGACATAGTCGCGGAAAGCCGGGGCAAACGCCTTGTCCAACGTGCAGAACTCGCCCGAGAGCCACGCTTCGCACACCATGCCGATGGCCACCGCATGGCCGTGGCTCAATGGGGTGGGCATGCCCATGAAGTAGGTCTCGACCGCATGGCCGATCGTATGGCCGAAGTTGAGCGTCTTGCGCAGGCCTTTTTCGGTGGGGTCTTCCCGCACCACGTCGTATTTTATCTTGACCGAATCGTAGATGAGTTCTTCGGTCTTTTCAAACGAGAAATCCTTCGTCCCCGAGAGGTCTTCCCAGTGCTTCCGGCTGCGGATCAGCCCGTGTTTGAGCATTTCGGCAAAGCCCGAGAGGATTTCCTCCTGGGGAAGGCTCGTCAGGAAACCGGCGTGCACCACCACCATGCGCGGCAGGGAGAACAGCCCGATGATGTTTTTGATCCCGCCCAGATCGACCCCTGTTTTTCCTCCCACCGAGGCATCCACCTGGGAGAGGAGCGTGGTGGGGATATTGACGAAGGGAATGCCCCGCATGTAGCACGAGGCGACGAAACCGCCGATGTCGGTGATCACCCCCCCGCCCAGGTTGATCTGCAGGGTGTGGCGGTCGGCTTTCAGGTCGCAGAGCGCTTCCCAGATCTGCCGGCAGGTATCCAGGTTTTTGTACGATTCGCCGGCGGGGATTTCCACGATCTCGTAGTCGGTGAGCGAGGGTACGTTTTCGGCCAGCATCGGCAGGCAGTGTTCGTGGGTATGGGTGTCGCACAGGATGACGATCCGGGAGAACTCCTCCCGGTTTTCGCGCAGGAAAGCCTCGAGGCGGGCAAAGCCGTCCGCACCGAAAGCTACCTGGCAACCGTTTATTTCCAGCGGGGTCATGGCTTGTTTTTTCGTAGCGTTAAAGTTGTTCTAAACCGCGGGGATTCCCCCGGGCAGGGCGAGGTTATCTCGGGACAAAAGTATAAATTTGTTCGGTTAAAAGCACGACAAAAAACACCCCGATGGACATCACCACCCCTTTGGCCGAACGGATGCGCCCCGACGATTTCGACGGATACGTCGCGCAGCGATCCATCGTAGGCCCGGGCACGCCTCTGCGGAGGATCATCGAGTCGGGGTACGTCCCGTCGATGATCTTCTGGGGGCCTCCCGGCAGCGGAAAGACCACCCTGGCGCACATCCTGGCCAAAAAGATCGACAGGCCCTTTTACAACATCTCGGCCATCAACGCTGGGGTAAAGGACGTGCGGGATGTCATTGCCAAGGCTACCGAAGGGGCCAACCTCTTCCAGGCGGCCAAACCGATCCTGTTCATCGACGAAATCCACCGTTTTTCCAAGTCGCAGCAGGATTCGCTGCTCTCGGCCGTGGAGCGGGGGCAGGTAACCCTGATCGGCGCCACGACGGAAAATCCCAGTTTTGAGGTCATCCCGGCTTTGCTTTCCCGCTGCCAGGTGTACGTGTTGGAATCCCTTTCCAAGGACGACCTCATTGCCCTGCTGCACCGGGCGGCCGAACAGGACGAATACATGCGCAAGAAGGACATCGTCTTCCGCGAATACGACGCCTTGATCCGTATCTCGGGCGGGGACGCCCGCAAACTGCTCAATACCCTGGAACTGGTGGTGAGCTCCGAGACGGGGGACAAGGTGGAGATCACCAACAAGATGGTGCTGGAAAAAGTGCAGCAAAACCCCGCGCGTTACGACAAGACGGGCGAGCAGCACTACGACATCATCTCGGCCTTCATCAAATCCATCCGGGGCAGCGATCCCAACGGGGCGGTGTACTGGCTGGCGCGGATGATCGAGGGCGGCGAGGACCTCAAGTTCATCGCCCGACGGATGCTCATCCTGGCTTCGGAGGACATCGGCAATGCCAATCCTACAGCCCTGATCCTGGCCAACAACACCTTTCAGGCGGTCTCGACCATCGGCTATCCCGAGAGCCGGATCATCCTCTCCCAGTGTGCGACCTACCTGGCCTCCAGTCCCAAGAGCAATGCGGCTTACAAGGCCATCGGCGCGGCGCAGGCCGAAGTCCGTCGCTCGGGCGACCTCTCCGTGCCGCTGCACCTGCGCAACGCCCCCACCCGGTTGATGAAAGACCTCCACTACGGGACGGACTACGTCTATCCGCACGATCTGCCGGAACATTTCGCCCTTCAGGAGTATCTTCCGGAACAGATTGCGGGGACCAAGTTTTACGATCCCGGCCCCAATGACCGGGAAGAGGCTCTGCGCCGATACCTCAAATCCAGGTGGGGCGAGAAATACCACTATTGACCCTTCACTTCGAACCGATTCCGACTACCCGAACCTCTCACAAAACCCAATACTGCGGACATGAATTTTTACGACGTCCATACCCACGGAAAGGCTTCGCCGACCGACATCAAAAATGTGATTTTTTCCTGGGACGACCCCGTCTCGCGCGGGTATTACTCCATAGGAGCGCACCCTTTGTTTTACGAATGGACCAAGGATCTGTATCCCCACTTGGAAAAGATGTGCCGTCCGAAATCCGCCCTGGCCGTCGGGGAGTGCGGGTTCGACAAGCGCAGCCCGATGAGTTTTTCGGAGCAGTCCGACCTGTTCCTCGCTCACGTCCGCATCGCGGAGCAGCTCGGCAAGCCGCTGATGATCCATTGTGTGGGGCATTTCAACGAATTGTCGGTCGTGCGGCGCGAGGTGGCTCCCACCCAGCCCTGGATCGTGCATGGATACCGGAAAAATCCCCAACTGGCCGAGTCGCTGGTGCAGCAGGGTTTTTACTTCTCCCTGGGCAAGGAAGGGGTGCGGCGCGAAGGCCTGCTGGCGGTCATTCCGCTCGATCGGCTGTTTTTCGAGACCGACGAGGATACCGAACTGACCGTCGAACAGGTGTACCGCGAGGCGGCCGCAACCCTGGGGATCGACTTGGAACAGTTGGCCCGGCAGGTCGAACAGAACTTCCAAACCGTTTTTCACCCTTCCCGGTAAGGGCGTGAAAGAAACCCGAACCTTCGGCCCGGGGTCTGGCGCAGATTGCCTACCTTTGCACCACAGGAACAACCAAACATCAAAAACCGCTATGACCGATATTCGACAGTATCTCGATTCGACCTATCTCGAAACGCCTGCCACGGCGGGCATCACCCCGGAAGAATACCGGGAAAAAGCCCGGAAATACATCCAGGAGGCTATCGACGAACATTTCAAGCTCATCATGATCCGTCCCGACCAGGTGGCCGTCGCCCGGCGGATGATCGACGAAAGCCGCAGCGAGGTGCTGGTGGGCACGGTCATCGGATTTCCGGAAGGCACGTATTCGACCGAGGAGAAGCTGGCCGAAGCACGCCGCGCCCTGGCCGATGGAGCGGACGAACTGGATTTCGTGGCCGATTATCCCATGTACAAACGCGGCAAGGTGGAATACGTCGCCCAGCAGGTGTACGTGTGTACCGATCTGGTGCTCCAGGCCGGAAAGACGGCCAAGTGGATCCTGGAAACGGCCGCTTTGCGTCCCGACGAAATCGAGGGGCTCAGTGAGTTGATCCGCGATACGGTGTTGGACAACTTCGGGGAGGAAGCGGCTCCGCGCGTTTTCCTGAAGACTTCTACCGGGTTTTTCAAGCCTGCCGACGGACGTCCCGGCGGGGCGACGCCCGAGGCGGTGCGCATCCTGGTCGAGGCCGGGGCTCCGCTGCCGGTAAAGGCAGCCGGCGGGGTGCGCGACCTGAGCGCGGCCGAGCAGATGATCGCTCTGGGAGTAACGCGCATCGGTACTTCTTCGGCCAGGAAACTGGTGCAGGGGGAGGCTCCCTCGGCACAATATTGAAAAAACGTTCGTGTCTATGATACCTTCACGGCAAAAAATACTCCTTACCATGGTCAATGCCGCTACGACGGCCGGAGCCGAGATCGTCAAGGTCAAGTCGGGGCAGTATTCGGTGCGGGAAAAGGCCGACCTTTCCCCGGTAACCGATGCCGACTATGCGGCGCAGAATACCATTGCGGCAATGCTTTTCCCGCTGGGGATTCCGATGATCAGCGAGGAGAGCGCGGCGGCCGATTTTTCGGTGCGGGGGCTTTGGGACCGGGTGTTCATCATCGATCCGCTGGACGGGACCAAGGAGTTTATCAACGGTTCGCACCAGTACGGAGTCAATATCGCTTTGGTGGAGCAGGGGACGCCGGTGGCCGGGGTTATCTTTTTGCCCGAGGACGGCCTGCTGTATGTCGGAGCGACGGACTTCCCGGCCCTGCGCCTCGCGTGTGCAGCCGGGCAGCAGTTCGATTCGCTGGAACAGTTGCAAGGGGTGAAGCTCCCCTGCGGGCCGTATCCGGACCATTATGTGCTGCTGGTGAGCAAGTCGCGCCGCACGCCGCAGATGGAGGAGTACATTGCGGATTTTGCCCGGCAACATCCCCAGGCGGAGATCCTTCCGATGGCCAGTTGCGTGAAGTACTGTGCGATCGCCGAGGGGCGCGCCCATCGTTATACCCGTTACGGGAGTGTGATGGAGTGGGATACGGCTGCAGGCGATGCGCTGCTGCGCAGCCTGGGCTTGGCGCTGTGTTCTATTGCCGACGGGAAGCCGTTGGAAT
>DVLY01000171.1 GCA_018715295.1 Candidatus Merdimorpha stercoravium
GCGGGACTCGAACCCACGACCGGCTGATTAGAAATCAGCTGCTCTATCCAGCTGAGCTACTCGACCTTTCGCTTGCAGGCCGGGTGATGTGCCGGGCGTTTTCTTTTTTTTCGCTACGTCGGGGTAACAGGATTCGAACCTGTGACCTCCTGCTCCCAAAGCAGGCGCGATGACCGGACTACGCTACACCCCGGAACCCTTCTGGCGGTGAGAGGGGGATTCGAACCCCCGGTACGGAAACCCGTACGGCAGTTTAGCAAACTGCTGGTTTCAGCCACTCACCCATCTCACCGGATAATCTCTCAAATGTCCGCCGCAGGGCGGTGTGAGGGCTTGCCTCAAGCGTTTTACGCGTGTGCAAATATAGGCGCATTTTCCCATTTGGCAAAACAAAATGCTCAAAAAATCCCCCGTTTGCGCCTTTGCTTTTGAAAAAATACCCGTTTGTCGTTCCGGTTCTGCGGAGGAGGAAAACCCAGGGGCGGTTGCGTGCAAGCAAAAGGGGCGGAGCCTTTGGCTCCGCCCCTTTTGCTTGCACGCAACCGGACGATTACATCTTGGAGTAGAGTTCGCGCATCCGCTCGGGGGTCATGATCTTCTGCCAGTCCTTGCCCAAGCAGTTCTCCCACAGCGGCACCATGCCCGAGGAGACCTTGATCATGAGGTTCATCTGCTCTTCGGTAGCGTTCTTGCACACTCCGCGCGGAAGGTCGATCTGCCACTTGTCCAGCATCTTGTGGAAGTTGGCCACCCCCTCGGGGTAGATGTCTGCCAGTTGGTTGAAGGCGATGCAGCAGCCTGCGCCGTGGCGCACGCCATAGACGACGGCCAGTCCGTAGCTCAAGGCGTGAGCCGCTCCCACCTGGGAGTAGGCAATGCTCATGCCGCCCATCCAGGAAGCCATCATCAGGTCTTCGTCGCACTGTTCGGTCCAGGTGTCGGTACGCAGGAAGGCGTTCAGGCACATCTCCTGGGCTTTTTCCCCGTAGGCTTTCGAGAAGGCATTCAGGTACGAACCGTTGAGCGACTCCACGCAGTGGATGTAGTTGTCCATCCCGGTGAAGAAGCGCTGGTTTTTTGGCACGTCGTGGATCAGCGACGGATCGAGCAGCACCTGGTCGAAAGGCGTGTAGTCCGAGTTGAGGCCGAGTTTCTTTTCCGGTCCGATGAGCACCGCCGTACGGGATACTTCGGCACCCGTTCCCGAAAGGGTAGGAATGGCCATGTGGAACACTCCCGGCACCTTGATCAGATCCCAGCCCTGGTAGTCGGCCGAGGAACCGGGGTTGGTCATCATCAGGGCTACGGCTTTGGAAATGTCCATCGTCGCGCCGCCGCCCACGCCGATCACGCCCGATACTTCACCGAATTTGTTCTTGAGGTAGTCGCGCAGTTCGTCCACCTGCCAGGTGGAAGGCTCGTGGGGATTGACATCCACGAAGACGATCTCGTCGCGCCCCTTGAGCGGGAAACGGGAGGTGAATTCCGTTTTCCCGTTGAAGAAGTTGTCGATGAAGAAGATGAACGGAGCGTCGCCCTTGCGATGGGGTTCGAGCAGTTCGCTGACCTGATCCAGGCTGCCACGGCCGAAGCACACGCGCGATACCTGGGGGAAATTTTTGAATTTCATGGTTCTATCGTTTTTATGTCTTGTTTTCTTTTTTTCGTGTGAAAAATCACCCGTGCAGTTTCCGGAACAGTGCGCAGGCCGCTTCCAAGTCCTGCGGGGTGTCGACCTCCAGGCTCACGAACGGCGCTTCGACCATCTTGATGCGCAGGCCGTATTCGAGGTAACGGATGCATTCGATCTTTTCGGCCCGCTCGTTTTGCCGGGGGGCGTTCCTGGCGAAATCCAACAGCGACTGGCGGCGGAAGGCATACACCCCCACATGTTCGTAGTAGCGCGCCCCGGAGTCCTTGTCGCGCAGGTAGGGGATGGGCGAACGGGAGAGGTACATGGCAAAGTTCCGGTGGTCCATCACGACCTTCACGTAATTGGGGTCGGCGATCAGTTCCGGTTGTTTGAGTTCCTGCACCATCGAGGCCAGGTCGATCCGTTGGGCGTCCGGACCGGAGAAGACCTCGATGAGTTTTTCCAGGGGCTCGCGGGTAACGAAGGGTTCGTCGCCCTGGACATTGACCACGATGTCGCAGTCGATGCCTTCGACGGCTTCCGCGATGCGGTCGGAGCCGGTCTCGTGGTGTTTGTGGCTGCGGAGCACCTGTCCGCCGTTGGCTTTGACGGCTTGTTCGATGCCGTCGTGGTCGGTTACTACATATACTTGGTCGAAAAGTCCGGTGGCGACGGCCGCGTCGTAAGTGCGGGCGATGACCGGTTTGCCGCACAGGTCGGCCAGCATTTTGCCCTCGAAGCGCGACGAATCGTACCGCGCCGGGATCATGGCGATGGTTTTCATAAAGTCTTTTTCCTCTTTGCGTAAAAAGCACCCTAAAGGTACGACAAAACTCGGGATCGGATGCAAAAAGGCAGGCGAAAAACGCCTGCCTTTTTTTGTGCTTTTTGGGCTTGTGCTCTGCGGAAGGAAGATTATCTAAAAATCTCTTTCAGGCGGGCAGGCAGCGGATCCGTGTCCGGATCGTATCCGATCTCGATCATCTCGATGCGGCCTTCGGGGTCGATGAGCAGTTTGGTCGGGACGCCCTGCAGGTTGTAGAGTGTGGGAAGAGTCGGGGTGTTCTTGTCCTGCGACAGATCGACGTTGCGCCAGGTGATGCCGTCTTTGGCAATGGCAGCACGCAGGTTTTCTTCCTTGTCGTTTACGGCCAGGCCGATGACCTCAAAGCCTTTGCCTTTGTACTGGGCGTAGAGTTTTACCAGCGAAGGGTTGCCCTGCCGGCAGGGACCGCACCACGAGCCCCAGAAATCGACCAGCACCCACTGGCCGCGGTAGTCCGAGAGGCTGAAGGTCTTTCCGTCGAGGTCGGTTGCCGTGAAGTCGGGAGCTTCGGCTCCTTCTTGGATGGTCTTCTGGGCTTGGAAGGCGGATTGCTGTTCGGAGAGGTTGCGGCCATAGGCGGTGTTGCGCACCTGCGGGTCGAGCGTTTCGAAAAGCGTGCGGAGGGAGTCGGCTGGCAGAGCAGGTTGCAGGCTGAGGAGCAAGTAGGCCGAGAAGCCTTGCGAAGGGTTGTTCTTGATGTAGTTCAGCGAGGCTTTCAGGTAGTCCTGTTGCAACTCGCCCATGCGTTTCGAGAGATCCATCAGCGTCAGGGTGTCGGAGGCTTGCAGGGCCTGGATGTACTCGGTGCGCAGGCTGTAAAAATCGTCCATCAGGATGCGGATGGAGTCGTAGTCGGGCTGGTCGTACATCCCGCCGGTGGTCTGTACGTGGGTATAGTCGTTGGCCTGCGTGATGAGGCGGATGCGTTCACCGGCACGGTTGACGAAAAGTTCGATGTAAAAAGGCTCTATCAAGGCATCGCGCGAGGCGTATTCCACACCGATGGCCGAGGCTTCGATGAAGGGAGCAGCCAGGCGGACTTTTTGGTTTTCCTCGGTGAGTTGGATCAAGGTGTCGGCCAGGATGTCCTGTCCTTCAACGGTTTTCAAATAGCTGAAACGCAGGGTGTCGCCGATCTTCGAACCTTCGACGGTGGTTTCTACGCCCCAGTTGCCCTTCGGAGGGAAGGACTGGCAGGCGGCGACAAGCAGCAGGGTTGCCGCGAGCGCCAGGAGGGTTTTGGTGTGTTTTTTCATGGGTCGGAAAAAATGGCCGAAGCCGTGGTTGTCAGAATGATTTGTTTAGCGTGATAGGGGGGGGCGGGTTACTGCACGTAGGTCTCGCCCAGGGCGTCGATGAGTTTTACAGCTGCCGGATCGTCCGTTTCGTGGTAGCCTACCGAGATGACCGAGATGTTCCCTTCGGGGTCGATCAGGATCTTGGTGGGGAAACCCGATACGTTGTACTTTGCGGGGAGGTCGTTTCCGCCCTCGTTCAAGGCCAGGTTGGCGTGCCGCCAGGTGAGGCCGTCCTCGGCGATGGCTTTTTTCCAGTTGTCCTCCCGGTCGCGTGCCGCCAGTCCGATGATCTCGAAGTCCTTGCCGCCGTATTTCTGGTAAAGTTCCACCAGGGCGGGATTGCCCTTGCGGCACCAGATGCACCACGAGCCCCAGAAGTCCAGCAGCACCCACTTGCCGCGGAAGTCGGACAGGCGGAGGGTCTTTCCGTCGATGTCCGTCAGGGTGAAATCCGGAGCAGGGCGTCCGGGCTGGATGGCCTGGATGACGGCCAGGCGGTCGGCGATGGTCTTCCCGTAGCGGGATTCCTTGACGGCCGGAGCGAAAGCCTCGAACAGCGGGACGATCACCGAGGGGTCTTCACGCAGCATCCCGGAGAGCAGGGCGGCCGAATAGATGCTTTGCGGACGGGCGGCGATGTACTGCCGCTGGAGTTCCTGCATCTGACGGGTCAGCTGGTTCAGTACGCCCACGAGCGAATCGACTTCCGCTTTGGAGGCGTCCGGAGTGCGCGCGAGCTTCTGATAGTCCAGAAACGCGGTGTACATGGCGGCGTTGATGGGCTGGATCTGCTGAAGGATGGGGTCGTCCTGCACGCCGCCTTCGACCGAAGCGGCCGGCAACATCGCTGCCTGCGTGCCCGAGATGCGGATGGTCAGGGGCGAGTCGATGAAAAAGGCATTGCCCGCGACGCCGGCGCGCTGTTCGCCCGGTGCGATGTACGAGAGGGTGAGGGTGAACGGTTCGGTGTATTCCTTTTTGAAGACGACCTTTTCCCCGTCCTTTTTCAAGGTGAGGGTGTCGGAAAAGTTGTCCGTCAGGTCGCTCGAACGGAATATGTATTTCCCGCCTGCCTGGGTGTCCTCGAAGCAGACTTCGACTTTGTAGCTCGGGTTGTTTTGCGCCTGGACGTTGCCTGCCAGCAGGGCGGCCAGGGCGACCAACAGGGTTTTGTTCATGTGTTTCTTCTTTTTTTTGAGGTTCGGGGATCAGAATACGGTGCGCAGGGCGCGGATCATGGCTTCGGTGCGGGCTTTCACCTGGTCGTCGCTCCAGGAGAGGTTGATCGCGGTGGAAATGTTCCGGCTGATGATCGCATCCGACTGGGGGAAGGTCTTGGTGGCGTAGTCCGGCATGCCGTCGAGCACTTCCTGGGGCAGGCGGTACAGGGTGGCGCGCTCCTTGAGGTGGTTCCAACGGCGGATGTAGTGCCAGTTGTTGTTGTAGTAGTGGAATACGCCGCCTACGCCGTTCTCTACCAAAGCGCGGGTGGCTGCTTCGGCCTGTTCGAGCGTCTCGAGCGAGAAGGACAGGAACGTGGCGATGTCGCCTTCCGGATCGAGCACCCGGCGGAAGGACAAGCGGGGGAATTCCGCAGCCAGGGCGTCCTTGATGTATTTCTTGGTCTGTTTCTGGCGGGCGACGATGCTGTCCAGTTTGCGCAGCTGCGCCAAGCCGATGGCCGAGGCCAGTTCGTTCACGCGGTAGTTCATGCCCATGAAGGGATGGCTTTCCGCCCCGCGGTCGGAGCCTACGTGGTCGTGTCCGTGATCGACGTACCCGTCCGCTTTTTTGGCCAGCAGGTCGTCGTCGGTTACCACGGCGCCGCCTTCGCCCATGGTGATGACTTTGGCGAAGTCGAAGGAGAAGCAGCCCATGCGGCCGAAGGTACCCAAGGCTTTGCCGTGGTAGGTGGCACCGGTAGCCTGGCAGGCATCCTCGATGAGGATCAGGTTGTGTTTGCGGCAGATGGCCATCAGTTCGTCGAGGTGGGCCTGCGCTCCGCACATGTGCACGGGCATCACGGCCTTGGTGCGGGGAGTGATGGCGCGCTCTACGGCCGCCGGGTCGAGGGTGAGGGTGTCGTCGATATCCACCAGGATGGGGATGGCTCCCAGGGCGAGGATGGACTCGAAGGAGGCCACGAAGGTAAAGGTGGGCATGATCACTTCGTCGCCGGCGCCGATCCCGCATACGGCCAGGGCCGTCGATACGGCGGTGGTACCGCTGGGGGTGAGCTGGGCGTGGCGGGTGCCGAGTTTTTCGCACAGGGCCTTTTCCATCTCGAGGGTCTTGTTGACTCCTCCGCGCTGGTTCTCAAATCCGTAACGCATCAGGATGCCGGTTTCCATCACATCCATTACTTCCTTTTTTTCCGATTGGTCGAAAGCTTCGTATCCGGGCATTTTATTTCAGTTTTTTTGGTTATTTTTTCCGTACTTGCAATTCGTGCAAAGTTAATCAATCCCGGCGGGATATTCTCGTACCGGGGTGTTGTTTTTCTCTTAACGAAGGGTTAAATAGGAACGGGAGAGAAAACTTCCCGAAAAAAGCAGGGCAGGGGTGTAACCTTTTGCCCAAGGGAGGCGTCTAATGGGGTAGAAACGAACATTAAAACGCACGAGAAATGAAACTGGAACAAAAACGGAACTTCGAGGCACTTTTCGGGGATACCTTCGGATTCGTAGGGGAAACGGCCCGGCATTTTTTCCCGACGATGCTGCGCGTGAACTTCCTGTACCTGTTGGGGATGGTGGCAACGGCCTATATTGCCTTTTCGAGCGGGTATGCCGACGTCGATTTTCTGTTCAAGGAGCACGGGACGATCGGTTGGATGGGTTGGAGCGATCTGGGTATGGGGATAAACTGGCATCCGGGCTTTGCCTGGTGGGAGACGGCATTGATGGTGCTCTGCGGGTTGTTGCTGCTGGTGGGGGCGGCGGTCTTCGCGGCCTACACCCCGGCCTACATGATCCTGTACCGGGATGAGGGGCGAGTACCGGAGTTTTCCCAGATCGTCGCTTTCCTCTGGGCGCGTGCCGGGCGGCTGGTGATCTATTTCCTGGCCATGCTGCTTTTGTTGATCCCGGTAGTGGTGGTGTGCATCCCGGTGATGATCCTGCTGGTGCTTTCGGTGGTGGGGATCGCGGTCATCCCATTCATATTGCTGGCGATCCTGATGCTGTCGATGCTCGTCCTCTATGCTTATCTCGACCAGGAGCGTCCGGACTTTTTCGGGGCGATCGACCTGGCCTGGAAAGCACTCCGGAGTCCGTTCTGGCAAAATATCCTCTCCAACGGGCTGCTGTATATTGTAACGGCGTTTTTGGGGATCCTGCCCGGGATGTTCACTTCGCTGGTGGGGGACGGTGCTCTCTCGGCCGGGGGTGTGTACCTGGGCATCGCAGCGGTATTGGCGGCGCTGGTGTTGCACTTTGCCATCTCGGCGCTTTACAGCGTGAACGTCGGGATGATTTATTTTTCGTCGAAGGCAAAAAACGAAGAGAATTTTTATTCGATGTAACATTTTTGAGGGGTATGTTTTGAAAAACGGATAAAAATTTGGGCACACCCCCTATTTTTTAGGGGGTGTGTTTGGATTTTTCTATATGTGTTGTATATCTTTGCCTCGACGAAACAAAACATACGACCTTGTAAGTTATGGCAGAATTCAGAATCAATGCGGTCCGGGAGTGCGAAAGCCACCGGCCGGTAGCTCCGGAAATCGAATCGAGACGTTATTCGGAGATCTTCGGGAAGAATGTGTTCAACGAAGATGCCATGCGCCAGTATTTGTCCAAAGATGCTTTCAAGGCAGTCATGGCTGCCATCGAGAGCGGTGCGCGCATCAACCGGGAGAACGCCAAGCAGGTGGCTTCGGGCATGAAGCAATGGGCCATCGACCACGGCGCAACGCACTATTCGCATTGGTTCCAGCCGCTCTCCGGGGCTTCGGCCGAAAAGCACGATGCGTTTTTCGAACCGATTGCCGGCGGACGGGCGATGGAGCGTTTCGACGGGGCACAGCTTATCCAGCAGGAACCCGACGCATCGTCCTTCCCCAACGGAGGGCTGCGCAATACCTTCGAGGCACGCGGATATACGGCTTGGGACCCGACCTCCCCGGCTTTTGTCATCGGGACGACCTTGTGCATCCCGACGGTGTTCGTGGCCTATACGGGCGAGGCGCTGGACAACAAGACGCCGCTGCTGCGTTCGATCTCGGCGGTGGATGCGGCTGCCACGGCAGTTTGCCAGTATTTCGACAAGAATGTTACCAAGGTTATTTCGACCCTGGGCGCCGAGCAGGAATATTTTCTGGTCGATGCGGCGCTGTATCATGCGCGTCCCGATCTGGTATTGACCGGACGTACGCTTTTCGGACAGGAGCCGGCCAAAGGGCAGCAGATGGAGGACCACTATTTCGGCGCAATCCCTTCCCGGGTGCTGGAGTACCTGCGCGACCTGGAACAGGAGTGCATGAAACTGGGTATCCCGGTGAAAACGCGGCACAATGAGGTGGCGCTCAACCAATTCGAGATCGCTCCTATCTACGAGGAGGCCAACATCGCGGTCGATCACAACATGATGCTGATGGAGGCGATGCAGCGGGTGAGCGAAAAGCACAATTTCAAGGTCCTGTTCCATGAAAAGCCTTTCGAGGGGCTCAACGGTTCGGGGAAACACAACAACTGGTCGCTGGCTACCGATACGGGGGTCAATCTGCTTTCGCCCGGCAAGACGCCCAAGAGCAACCTGCAGTTCCTCACCTTCTTTGTCAATGCGATCAAGGCGGTACACGACCATGCGGACCTGCTGCGGGCCTGCATTGCTTCGGCTTCCAACGACCATCGCCTGGGAGCGAACGAAGCGCCGCCGGCCATCATCTCGATCTTCATCGGCTCGCAGCTTTCGGCGGTGTTGGCCGAGTTGGAACAGGTGTCCTCCGGAAAACTTTCGCCCGAGGAAAAGACCGAACTCAAACTGAACGTGGTGGGCAAGATTCCCGAAATCCTGCTGGACAATACCGACCGCAACCGTACTTCGCCCTTTGCCTTCACGGGCAACAAGTTCGAGTTCCGCGCGCCGGGTTCATCCATCAACTGCGCGATGCCGATGACGGTGATGAATACCATCATGGCTTCGCAGCTCAAGAAGTTCAAGGCCGAGGTGGATGCGATGATCGAGAAGGGCATCAAGAAGGACGATGCGATCTTCAACGTGTTGCGCGACTACATCAAGGCTTCGTCCCGTATCCTCTTCGAGGGCGACGGATATTCCGACGATTGGGTCCGCGAGGCCGAGAAACGGGGCTTGTCCAACCTCAAGACTACCCCCGAGGCGCTCGACGTGCTGGTGAGCGAGAAGACCGAGCGCTTGTTTGCCTCCACGGGTGTGATGAAAAAGTCCGAGGTGGAGGCCCGTTACGAGATCGAACTCGAGAAATACCAGAAGACGATCCAGATCGAGGCCCGCGTGATGGGCGATATTGCCCGCAACCATATCATTCCGACGGCCATCGCTTACCAGAACCGCCTGTTGGAAAACGTGCGGGGTATGCGCGAGGTCTTCGGCGAGGAATACATGGAGCATGCCCATTCGCAGGTGGAACTCATCAAGACGATCTCCGACCATATCGTGATCATCAAGGAACTGGTGGACGAGATGATCGACGAGCGGCGGCGGATCAACAAGATCGCCGATGTGCGTACCAAGGCGCGAGAATATGCGGTCAATGTCAAGGAAAAGTACTTCGACAAGCTGCGTTACCACTGCGACAAACTCGAGATCCATATCGACGACGAGGTTTGGCCGCTGGTGAAATACCGTGAACTACTTTTTGCTCACTGAGCATCGTTTTATGAACGTGTGTGTTTTATTTTAAGCGCGAAACCCCGGCCGCATGGCCGGGGTTCTTTTTTCTTGTCTTGGCGGGATTGTAACGTTGCGTTGAGGCGGGCAGGCGGGCGGCCGAAGGCCGCC
>DVLY01000172.1 GCA_018715295.1 Candidatus Merdimorpha stercoravium
CTCGGCTAATCCCGCCCCGTCCACATTCTGTCTCTGCACTTCCGTTTAGAGACGACAACAGAAAAAAAACAGGGGAAAAATCAAAATTTTACCTCCCGCACCGCCAACACATTGCGGCCGGAGGCCAATTCCGAAGCCATAAAACGGAAGTAAGGCTCCGTACGGGCAAAGAAATGCTTGTATCCCCGGCACAGGTAGTTCAAGCGCCGCCCCTTTTCCCCCGTCTCCACGATCCGGTTTTTGGGACACTCGCCATTGCACAGCGAGCGGTATCGGCACGCGAGGCATTCCCGGGGTAGGTTCGCCGTTTTCCCCGCCCCGAACGCCTGCTGAAAGGGCAAGGCCGAGAGGGTGCGCAGAGGAGTATCGCGCAGATTGCCCAAACGGTAGCGCGGGAAGACGTAGTGGTCGCACGCATAGACATCGCCGTTGTACTCCAACGCCAGGGCATGTCCGCAACTGCGGGCGAAATAACAGTTCCCCGGATCGACTCCCACGTACCCGGCCAAGGTTGCATCGAACACATTGACGAAAAAGTCGCCCACGTCGTTTTTGACCCAGCGGAAAAAAATATCGGTCAGAAACTGCCCCCAATCCTTCGGGCGCACGCTCCACGGGGTCAGCACGTCGCCCGCCTGGTCGCCGGAGAGCAAGCCGCCCTGCGGGTCGAGGCGCTCCACCACCGGAGTAAACTGCACGAACTGCGTCCCCAAGCCTTTGAAAAACTCATAGACCTCCAGCGGACGGCAGGCGTTATAGTCATTGACCGTGCAGAGGATATTGAACTCCACCCCGGCTGTCCGCAAGGCTTCGATGCCCCGCATCACCGCATCGAACGACGCGCCTCCGCCGGCCATGCGACGGTAACGGTCGTGGCACTCCCGAGGCCCGTCGAGCGAAATCCCTACCAGAAATCCGTTTTCCCGAAAAAAATCGCACCACTGAGCGTCGAGCAGCGTTCCATTGGTCTGGATCGTATTGATAATCCGATGGCCGCGACCGTATCGTTTTTGCAATTCCACCGCCTTCCTGAAAAAATCCAGCCCGCACAGCAGCGGTTCGCCTCCGTGCCAGTTGAACAGCACATCGGGCGTATTCTGCGAAGCGATAAACCCCGAGATGAACGTTTCGAGCACCTCCGGATCCATCACTTTCCTCCCTGCGGAAGGGTAATAGGCAGACTTTTCCAGGTAATAGCAATACTCGCACCGCATGTTGCAAGTGCTCGAAGCCGGTTTTGCCACCAGGTACAACGGACCGGAAAAAGGATAAAAAACTTCGTCGGCCAATGGATTTTGTTCAATTTTGTTATTTCCGGCGAAAATACGCATTTCCGACGGGTTTCTTATAAAAAAGGCCTAATTTAGGGGCGTTTAATCCATCACTACATCATGAACAAATTACAGAAAGTCTCGCTGTGTACCGCGGGTCTGCTCCCCTTGGCCGGAGCAAACGCCCAACAAGCGTCTGCACAGCCGTCTCCCGAGCGGCCCAACGTGATCTTCATCTTTACCGACGACCACGCTGCCAACGCCATCTCGGCGTACAACAAGGCCTTGACCCACACCCCGAACATGGATCGTCTGGCCCAAAACGGAATGGTGTTCGACAACTGCTTTGCCACCAACTCCATCTCGACCCCTTCGCGGGCAACGGTGCTCACCGGCAAGTACAGCCACCTCAACGGCACCCCGGTCTTCAACGAATTTGACGGATCGCAACAGACCTTCCCCAAACTGTTGCAGCAGGCCGGATACACCACGGCCATGATCGGCAAATGGCACCTCACCTCCGACCCCACGGGTTTCGACCACTGGGATATCTTCCCCGGACAGGGACTTTACTACGATCCCATCATGTATACGGCAGAAGGCGGCACACGGTACAAAGGCGGCTATGCGACCAACCTGGTTACCGACAAGGCGATCGAATTTATCGAAAATGCTCCGAAAGACCGTCCTTTCCTGCTCATGTGCCATCACAAGGCACCTCACCGTCCTTTCCAGCCCCGTCCCGACCTGCGGGAAAAATACAAGGACATGACCTTCCCCATCCCCGAAACTTTCTGGGACGACTACGCCACCCGGGAAGCCGCGCTGAAGGACAACAAAATGACCATTGCCGACTGGTTTACCAACAACGACCTCAAACTCACCCCTCCTCCGGGGCTGCCTTCCGACTCGCTGGCCAAATGGCTCGCCTCGTCCCCGAAGATGCTGGTGGTCGACGGCGACACCCTGCGCGGCCGCGAACTGATCCAATACAAGTACAACCGCTACATGCAGGATTACCTGGCGTGCATCGAAGCCGTGGACGAGAGCATCGGACAGATCCTCGACTACCTCGAGCAAACCGGCCTGGACAAAAACACGGTCGTGATCTACTCCTCCGACCAAGGTTTCTTCCTGGGTGAACACGGGCTGTTCGACAAACGGTACATGTACGAGGAAAGCATCCGCATGCCCTTTATCGTCATGTGGAAAGGGGTCATCCAGCCCGGCACGCGCAACCACGACCTGGTGACCAACGTCGATTTCGCCGAAACGTTCCTCGACATGGCCGGGGTGGACATCCCCGAAGACATGCAGGGCCGCAGCCTGGTACCGCTCATGAAAGGCAAGACCCCGAAAGACTGGCGGAAAGACTTCTACTACCGTTACTACCACGACCCCAACGAACACGGCACCCCGGCCCACTACGGCGTGCGCACCGAGCGGTACAAACTCATCTATTTCTGGCGTCTGGACCACTGGGAGCTCTTCGACCTGAAGAAAGACCCCAACGAGCTGGTCAACCTCTACGGCAACCCCAAATACGCCAAGATCCAGAAACGACTCACCGAACGCCTCTACGCCCTGAAGAAAGAAGTCAAGGACGAAGACCAGTTCGCCTACTACACCCTCAAGAGCGGCATCGTCCCGCGCGACAAATACGCCAAGGACATGAAAGTCGTCCACCGCAACGACATGTAACCGGCACCCCCGCATCCCGCCGGCTCGCAGGGGGCATCCGCCGAGGATGCCCCCTGCGACTTTTTCGCTACCTTTGCACCGAAGAAACATGGAAAAACCTCCGATGGAATTTACCGATACCCACACCCACCTGTACGACCGAGCCTTCGAACAGGACATCGACCAAGTCGTCGCCCGAGCCCTCGAAGCCGGTGTCCGCCGGATGTTCCTGCCCAACGAAGACAGCGCCTCCCTGCCCGCCCTGAAAGACCTCGAAGCCCGTTATCCGGAGTACTTCCGCTGCATGGTCGGCGTACACCCCACCAGCATCGCTCCCGACACGCTCGCCCGCGAGCTGGCCTTCGTCGAGCAACAGCTCGACAAAGGAGGTTACATCGGCATCGGAGAAATCGGCATGGACCTCTACTGGGACACCACTTACCGGGACGCGCAGCAGGAGGCCTTCGCCGCCCAACTGTCCTTGGCCCTGCGGTACGACCTGCCCGTTTCGATCCACTGCCGGGAAGCGATGGCCCCCACCCTCGACCTGCTGGCCGCCTTCCCAGGCGTACGGGGCGTGATGCATTGCTTCAGCGGCACGTACTCCGATGCCCGCCGGGTGCTGGACGCCGGCCTGGCCCTGGGGGTAGGCGGCACCGTTACCTACAAGAACAACCCCTTGAAAGACGTACTCCGACAGACCGGTTACCGGCATCTCGTCCTGGAGACCGATGCGCCATTCCTTTCCCCCGTTCCCCATCGGGGCCGCCGCAACGAAAGTGCCTATATCCCGGAAGTAGCCGGATTTCTGGCGCAACTCTTTGCCGTCAGTCCGTCTGAAATCGCCCGTGCCACCCAGCGCTCGGTTCGCGAAGTATTCGGCGAACAGGCCGTTAATTAAATATTTTTTAACCCTTCCTTTCTCCCCTTGTTCGTACCTTCGCACCTGTACCCCGCAAAGCCTCGGGAGAAAAAGAAAGAAAAGAAAACAAGAAACAAAACACGCATATGAAAAACAAAGGATGCCTGATCGCCGTAGCCGTCCTCGTGCTGGTGGTCGTACTCTCCGGTCTGTGGTTGGCCGGACGCTACAACAAAATGGTAGAACTCCGCTCGGGAGAGAACGGTTATGAAAAAGTATGGGCCGACGTCCAGGCACAATACCAGCGCCGCAGCGACCTGATCCCCAACCTGGTTGCCACGGTCAAGGGATACGCCGACTTCGAACAGAAGACCCTCACCGACGTCGTGGAAGCGCGCGCCAAAGCCACCCAGATCACCGTCGATCCCTCCCAACTCACTCCGGCCGCCCTCGAGCAGTTCCAGTCCGCCCAAGGCGAGCTGTCCCAGGCTTTGGGACGCCTGATGGTCGTCGCCGAACGTTACCCCGACCTGAAAGCCAACCAGAATTTCCTGGAGTTGCAGAGCCAGTTGGAAGGCACCGAAAACCGCATTTCGGTAGCCCGTCAGCGCTTCAACCAAGCTGCTTCGGCCTACAACGCCTACATCCTGAAATTCCCCTCGAACCTCATCGCCGGAATGTTCGGCTTTGACCGGGCTACCCTCTTCCAGGCCGACGAAGGCGCACAGGAGGCTCCGAAAGTCGAATTCTAACCGTTCCCCGCCCCGTAAAAACAATCTTTCCGTATCATGGCCAGTGAAGCTGTCGAACATTTTTTCACCCCCCAGCAGGAGGCTTCCATCGTCGAATCCATCCGCCGGGCGGAAAAATCCACCTCGGGCGAAGTGCGCGTGCACATCGAAGAAGGCGACCTGCGCGTGGAAGTACTGCGCCGCGCCGCCGAAGTATTCGATGCGCTGGGCATGACGGCCACCGCCCTGCACAACGGGGTGTTGTTCTACCTGGACATCCGCAACCATCGGTTGGCCATCTGGGGCGGACAAGGCATCTACGAAGCCGTCCCGCACGGTTTCTGGGACGAGGAATACCGGCTCATCGCCCGCGCGGCACGCCGGGGAAAACTCGCCGAGGGACTTTGCGAGGCCATCGAACAGGTCGGTGAAAAACTCCGCACCTATTTCCCGTACCAAACGGACGACATAAACGAACTCCCCGATGAAATCTCCAAAGGACGTATCGAATAACGCCGCGCGCCTCCCCCGGGTGCTGACCCTGCTGATCCTCTGGGTCGCCTCGCCTGCCCTGTGGGCGCAGACCGGGTGTATCCCCGACAAACCGTCCTTTCAGACCTCGGTGTACGACTACGCCTCCCTGCTCACCCCCGAGCAAAAGTCCGCGCTGGAGCAAAAACTGATCCGCTACTCCGACACCACTTCCACGCAGATCGTGGTGGCCATCACACAGGATCTCTGCGGGGGCGACATCGCCATGACCGCTACCGAATGGGCACACGCCTGGGGCATCGGACAAAAGGGCAAGGACAACGGCATCTTCCTGCTGGTCAGCCCCTCCGACCGCAAGCTCTTTATCGCCACCGGATACGGGGTCGAAGGCACCCTGACCGACGCCCTGACACGGCGCATCATCGAAACCCGTATCCTGCCTTCGTTCCGCCAGGGCGACTATTACGCCGGGATCGATGCCGGGGTGGAGGCCATCTTTGAAGTGCTCTCCGGCGAATTCCAGGCCGAACCGCGACGCAGCGGAGAGGACGGCGGGACCCTGCTCGTGCTGCTGCCCATCCTGCTCTTTGTCGCCGTGATGCTCATCGCCCTCTTTTCGAAAAAAGGACACTCCGGCGGCTCGGGAAATCCGCCCGGAGGCGGCTCGGGACGCGACACCTCCACCTCGGATGCCCTCCTGCTCGGACTTTTGCTGGGCAGCATGGGCCGTCGCTCCGGCGGCGGGAGCTTCGGAGGAGGTTTCGGAAGCGGGGGCGGCTTTGGCGGAGGCTTCGGAGGCGGAGGCTTCGGCGGGGGCGGTGCAGGCGGCAGTTGGTAGCCGGGGCACGCTCTCCATCTACCGCGCAAACCAGCGGCAAAACAAAAGGCTTTCCCGAAATTTTCGGGAAAGCCTTTTGTTTTGCCCGGATCGGCGCACCGGCCGAACCGCTCAGTATCCCAGCGACTCGTCCACCAGGATCACTTTGATGCGGCCCGAGGGACGCGACTTTTCCGTAATGGCCCACACGTTGCAGATGCGGCTTTCGCTGTTGCAATCGTGGCAGCGGCCCGTCTTTTTGCACGGGGTCTGGATGTCGGCAAAGCGGCGGATGTTCATCGGGGCGGCGTAATTCTTCACCCGGTCCATCGCCCCGGCGAGCGAAGGGGCGATCTTGTTCTTTCCGGCGATCACCACGACGCTGCGGGGACCGAAAGCCAAGGCAGCAACCCGGTTGCCGATGCCGTCCAGATTGACCAGTTGTCCCTGCGCGGTAATGGCATTCGAACTGGTAACGAACAACGCGCAGGTAAGGGCCCGGCGGCGGTTTTCCAACTTTTCCTCGGGCGAGAGGGCGCTCCCCCCGGTGACGATCACCGGGATCTGCGACTGCTCTTCCAAGGCACGGAGGATGCCCACCTCGTCCAAGGTCATCGAGCCGCCCCAGGAAATACTCGCAGGCTGCTCGCGGGCGACGATCTCAAAGAAAAGCGCTTTCGCACGGGAGGCATCGGGCACCACGTAGGTTTCGAAACCATTGTGGCGGAGGGCTTCGGCGACCTGCTCGAGGGGAAGGTCGCACCGGTATCCTTCGGCGGAATGGTACGGGGGAATGGAATGGTCAGGCATACTTTTTCAGGCTTTATGGGTGATACTGCGGGCGAACTCCCCACCTTGCTCCAGTTGCTGCTCGATGGTGAAGTTCAGGAAACGATTCAGCGGCTTGAGCGCCGCGAAAGCTTCGAGCGTCCGGGGGATAAACTCCGGGGAATGCAGCAGCGGCTCGGGGATCGGGGCCAGGACGTCGAAATGGCGGTTTTTCAGCAGGTCGATGTACGGCCAGTCGGAGGGGAACCCCAGCGGGGCTTTTTTCAATTTGTCGTGCTCCGACAGGCGGAAATGCGCGGTGAAGGCCGGATCGTGCAGGATGGCGAGAAACTCGTCGATGTTCTCGTAGATGTCCTCCCGGACGGCTTTCAGAATACGGGGATCGGGGCAGTACAGACCGCCGCCCCACAGCGAGCCTTCCACCGGGGAGATGTGGACGTAGTACCCGGCAAAGGGGCTTTTCTTGCCCTGGCGGTTGATATAGGCGCCCATGTGCACTTTGTACGGGGTCTTGTCCGGCGAAAAGCGCGTGTCGCGGTAGATGCGGTACGTGCATTCGGAGAGAGTCAGCGGGCCGAGTTCCGGGTCGATGCGCTGAAGGGAGGGGATCAGTTCCTCGACCATCGCCTCAAACTCGGCTTTGGCCTCCAGGTAGCGATCCTTGTGCGCATTGAACCAGGGGCGGTTGTTGTTGCGGGCCAGATCGGAGAGAAATTCCAGGGTCTTGTCGAGCATCTTTTCGGAAATGATTTACGAAGCAAATGTAACAAATCCGGCCGTACGGCCGACAAAAATCCGCCAAGACACCACCCCGGAAAGGTTTCAGAGAGATTGTTTTTGAAAAAACTCAATTTTTTTCACAGATTCGATGATGTTTTGTCAATATTTCACAACCATCCGACCATCTTTCCATAATTATTGTCCTATCCTGTTGTCTAACGGGTATTTATTCTCCGAAAAGACCTTTGCTGCGATTTCTTTTTTATATTAGCTGCCTATTAACACACACTCGTTTCATACAACAAAAACTTATTTATCCACAATGAAATACAGAATAGAGAGCGACTCGATCGGCGAGATGAAAGTCAACGCAGCCGTGTATTACGGAGTACAGACCCAGCGGGCCATCGAAAACTTCGACATTTCGCGGATCAAAGTGAGCGACTACCCGGAACTGGTGCGCGCCCTGGGCATGGTCAAACTGGCTGCCGCCCGGGCCAACTACGACCTCGGCCTGCTGCCCAAGGACATCTTCAAAGCCATCGAAGCCGCCTGCAAACGCGTGATCGCCGGTGAATTCAACGACCAGTTCCCCGTCGACATGATCCAGGGCGGAGCCGGCACCTCGACCAACATGAACGCCAACGAGGTCATCGCCAACATCGCCCTCGAATCCCTGGGCAAGGAAAAAGGCGACTACAAGACCATCTCGCCCAACGACCACGTCAACTGCTCGCAATCGACCAACGACTCGTACCCCACAGCGCTCAAGATCGCCTTTATCAACTCGAACAAAGAACTGGTAAAACACCTCCAGGGCCTCATCGACGCCTTCCATCGCAAAGGCGCCGAATTTGCCTCGATCCTCAAAATGGGCCGCACCGAGATGCAGGACGCCGTTCCCATGACCCTGGGGCAGGAATTCGAAGCCTTTGCCGCCAACCTGACCGAAGAGGTGGAGCGACTCAACCAGATGGCGCGTTTCTTCCAGGAGATCAACATGGGGGCTACGGCCATCGGAACGGGCATCAACGCCGCTCCGGGATACGCCGAACTGGTCACCAGCAAACTGTCGGCCATCGTAGGCATGGACTTCATCAAAGCCACCAACCTCATCGAAGCCACGCCCGACACCGGCTCGTACGTGATCTACTCCTCGGCACTGAAGCGTCTGGCGGTCAAACTGTCCAAGATCAGCAACGACCTGCGCCTGCTGTCCTCCGGACCGCGCTGCGGATTCAACGAAATCAATCTGCCGGCCCTCCAGCCGGGTTCGTCCATCATGCCGGGCAAGGTCAACCCCGTGGTGCCCGAAATGGTCAACGAGGTTTGCTACAAGGTGATCGGCAACGACCTGACGGTGACCATGGCTTCCGAGGCAGGCCAGCTCCAGCTCAACGCCATGGAACCGGTGATCGCCGAAGCCATCCTCGAATCCATCACCTACCTGCAGCGCGCCATGGATACCCTGGTGGACAAATGCGTGGACGGCATCACGGCCAACGAAGACGTTTGCCACAACCTGGTGATGAACTCCATCGGACTGGTCACGGCCCTCAACCCGTACATCGGCTACAAGAACTCGGCCATGATCGCCAAGGAAGCCCTCAAGACGGGAAAAGGCGTGTACGAACTGGTGCTGGAGCACAACATTCTCCCGAAAGAGAAGCTCGACGAGATCCTCGACCCGGAAAACATGATCGCGCCGCATCCTTACGTCAACAAGGCTTGATCTCCATTCCGTATGTACAAACGCAAAAGCGCCGGAGCTGGAAGCTCCGGCGCTTTTGCGTTTGCCCGCCCGGGAAACAACCAAGACGCCTACCGGCGCATCGGACGCTTGAGCCGCGCCGCCCGGTTGAGTTCATCGATGCACTCCCGACAAAGACACCCCTCGTAATTGTCCAGGATGAAATTCATCGCATCGGGCAGGATTTCCACCTGCATGCACCAGCAATTATCCACTTCATCATGGCGGCATTCGAACGTCTTTCCGCAACGAGGACACTGTTTTTCCATTTTCTATACCGTGTTTGTGATGTGATTTCGTCTCATTCCAGGTCCCATTCCTCCGCCTGGTCGCGGGGGACTTTCTTGCCCGAGGCCATCATCTTGAGCATGTTGACCTCTTGGGGCGTCAGCGCCCGCCACTGACCACGCGGGAGATTCTTTTTGGTGAGCGGTCCCAGCTGCACCCGGTCGAGTTTGACCACCTGATAACCCAGATGCTCGAAGATACGGCGCACGATACGGTTGCGCCCGGTGTGGATCTCGATACCCACCTCCTTGTGCGGAGCCTCGGGAATGTACGAGATCGCATCCACCTGCACCGGCCCGTCTTCGAGCTCGATGCCCGTGCGGATGGCCCCCAGGTCGCTGGTGGAAAGGGTCTTGTCGAGGGTTACATGGTATGTCTTCTTGATGCGGCTCGACGGGTGCATGATCCCCCGCGCCAGTTCCCCATCGTTGGTAAAGAGCAACAGCCCCATCGTCGTACGGTCCAAGCGCCCCACGGGATAGATCCGCTCCCGCGCCGCATTCTTGACCAGTTCCATCACCGTGCGGCGATCCTGAGGATCGTCCGTGGTGGTAATGTAGTTCTTGGGCTTGTTCAGCAGGATATATACGTTCTTTTCGGCCTTGAGTTCCACCCCGTCGAAGCGCACCTGATCCGTAGGCTTGACCTTGAAGCCCATCTCGGTAACCACCACCCCGTTCACCTGCACCGAACCCGAAGCGATGTAGGTATCGGCTTCGCGGCGGGAGCACACCCCCGAATGGGCAATGAACTTGTTCAGGCGCATTCCCTGCTCAGCCTCCTTTTTGGCCGAATTGGGGCGGGCCGTCCCCCGGCGGACAGGAACGCGGCGCAAGTCCTCTCCCTGCTCGGCAGAAAGTTCCAGACGTTTCCTGGACAGATTGGCCCCCGAGCGCACCCGGTCCTGATACCGATTCTGGTAACTCGCATGACGGCTCTGGATCGTCTCCTCCTCCCGGGAAGCCTCCGCCTGCATCCGGCGGCGTTTCTCCGGAGCGACGAACACGCTCTTGCGGTTACCGAACTTCACCTCATCCTCGGGCGAAGTCTTCCGGCTGCGGGAACTTCCCGCCGCCTCTTTCCGCGGTTTTGCCAAGGACGAAGAAGCCTTTCCCAACAGACGTTTTCCCCTCGAAGCGTTTCCCCCGCCGCGCGGGGCCCTGTTTTTTTCCATAGCACAGATTTTTCGTTGCTGTCCGGAAAAGCGCTCTTTTCCGCAAGCAGCAGAGCCTCTTCCGACGGTGCAAAGATAGTGAAAGGCGAGTGCAAAGCCGAGGGGGAAAACGGAGTTTTTCCCCGAGGGATTTGCCGAGCCGCATCCTATCTTATCCAAAGAAAGATAGTGAAAACCCCAAATTCCCCCCCTGCCGCAGAATTCTCCGCAAAAAAACCAAGACGGGCAAAATCCCTCCCCCGGGAAACAAAATGCACGGCACGTTTTTTATTGTCGGGGGTTATCGGTATTTTTACCGATCGTAGCGGGGCGTCCCGAAAAAGAAAAAAAGACGAAATGGAAACCTTCCTCTCGAAAATAACACGCGAAGTCCTCTCCCGGGGGATCGATTGGCGGGACGTGTCGATGGTCGTCCCCAGCCGGCGCGCCGGGGTATTCCTGCGCCGGGAGATCGCCCGCCAGTACCCCCGCGACACCTTCCTGCCCCGCATACTTACCATCGAAGACCTGGCGATGCAGATCGCCCGGATCGAAAAGGCGGAAGACCTGCCCCTGCTCTTCGAGTTCTACCGCGCGTACCAGGCCTGCACCAGCGAGCAGGATCGGGAATCCTTCGACGTGGCCGCCCGATGGGGGCAAACACTCCTGTCCGACTTCAACGAGATCGACCGCTACCTGCTGCCCTGCAAGGACGTCTTCTCCACCCTCCAGGACGTGGAGCACATCGAAAACTGGGACCCCTCCGCCCCGTTGAGCCCCCTGATGGAACAGCACAAAAACTTTTGGCACCTGGCGGAAAAACTCTACCACACCCTCCGCGAACAACTCCTCTCCCAGGGCATCGGCTACCCCGGCATGGTCCTGCGCCGGGCGGCGGAAAACATCGGCCGCAGCAGCGACACCCTCCAGGAGCACACCCGCTGGATCTTCGCCGGGTTCAACGCCATGAGCAGCGCCGAACAACGCATCCTGAAATACTTCGTCGAAGAAAAGGACGCCGAAATCTACTACGACGCCGACCGCTACTACCTGGACAACCCCCGGCACAGCGCAGGGACCTTCCTCCGCCGGCTCAAGGACGACGCCGTCCTGGGACGGAACTTCCGGTGGATCGGCCAGGACCTTTCCTGCCACAAAACGCTGCACATCCTCGGAGTACCCCGCGAAGTCTCACAGGCCAAAGCCGCCGCGCAGGTGCTGCGGGAATCCTTATCCGAGGGACACTCCACCGAAGACACCGCGCTGGTGCTGGCGGACGAAAGCCTGCTCATCCCCATGCTCTCGTCCCTGCCCGAAGAAATCCCCTCGGTAAACGTAACGATGGGCTACCCGCTCTCGGGACTGCCCTCCTCCGGTCTGGCCGATGCCTTGCTGGACTTGTACTCCACCCCGGAAAAACTCGATTTACGGGGCTACTACCACAAGGACGTCATCTCCCTGCTGCGCCAGAACGTCTGCACCCAATGGTTCTCGGACAACGGGACGGACTATGCCGGAATCCTGAGCCGCAAGATCGTCCAGAACGACCTGGTGGACATCGACGGGGGGCGCCTGGCCGAAGGACTCCCCGAAAAGATCGCCGAAAAGACCGCCCTGCTGCTGGGCAACCGGCCGGACACTCCCCTGGAAGTCTGCCGCCGCGTCCTCCGGATGGTGGAGGCTATCCGCACGCAGACCGCCCAACTCGACGACCTGACGCGCGAATACCTCTACAAACTCTCCGAAGTCTTCACCACCCTGACCCTCTACATGGAACGCTACCCGTACGTGGAAAACCTGTCCACCCTGCGGAGCTTCTACCGCCAGGGAGCCGCCCTGCAAAAGATCGACTTCTTCGGCGAACCCCTCGAAGGCCTGCAGCTGATGGGACTGTTGGAAACGCGCCTTTTGGACTTCCGACGCCTGATCATCACCGGAGTGAACGAAGGCGTCCTCCCGCACGGGCGCACCGACAATTCGTTCATCCCCTACGACGTAAAACGCCACTTCGCCCTGCCCACTTACAGCGAAAAGGACGCCGTATACGCCTACCACTTCTTCCGGCTCCTCTCCCGGGCCGAGCACATCACCCTGCTGTACAACACCCAACAGGGCGACCTGGGACAGGCCGAGCCGAGCCGCTTCCTGCAGCAACTCCGGCACGACTTCGCCCACCGGTGGGACATCCGCGAAAGCGTCCTTTCGTTCGGCATTCCGGCCCTGCCCCAACGTCCGCTGCAGCGGGGAAAGACGCCGTTCGCCTTGGCCCGCATCCGGGAAATCCTCGCCCAGGGTCTTTCCCCCTCCACGCTGAACATGTACCTGTGCAACCCCATGGAATTCTACTACCGGAAAGTCCTCGGGGTAGGCGAACCCGAAACGGTGGAAGAAACCGCCGCCGCCAACACCATGGGCAGCATCGTCCATGAAGTATTGCAGCGGCTCTACGAGCCGCACACAGGCATCCCGCTGACCGAAGCGCTGCTGAAAGAGCTGGACGGACAGGCCGACCAGGCCGTTGCACAAGCCTTCGAAAGGGAAATGGGTGGAAGGGATTACGCTCACGGGCGCAACTTTCTGGTGTACCAGGCCGTCCGACGCATGATCCACAATCTGCTCGCCGCCGAACGGGACGAACTGCAGCGCGGAGCACGCATCGTCCTGCAGGAACTGGAAACATCGCTGGAATGCACGCTGGAAGGCGGTGTGGAAGGCACTCCGGTACGCTTGAAAGGCCAGGCCGACCGGATCGACACCTACGGGGGCACCTTGCGTATCGTGGACTACAAAACCGGCCGGGCCGAAGCCTCAGAACTGCGCATCGACCGCATGGAAGCCTTTGCCCCCTCCTTTCTCGACGAACAGGGGAAAGCCGTACCGTTCACCAAACCCAAAGCCCTGCAAGTGCTCCTGTACGCCTACCTGTACGAACGCTCGCGCGGCATTCCGGGCCACAGTTTCCGCTCGGGCATTCTCTCGCTGCGCAATCCCTCGGCAGGGCTCATCGGACTGAACTTCACCACCGACAAGGCGCGCACCTACCGCTACGACCTCACCCGGGAAGACCTGCTGGAGTTCGAGGCCGTCCTGCGAAACATCCTCTCGGGGCTGCTCGACCCCGATCGCCCGTTCGAAGAAGCCGGCGAAGTCTATTACGATATCTGAGGCGAGATCCGGCGCATCTTGGCAAACACATCCCACAAGACCGCCCCCACGCACACGGCAATGTTGAGCGAGTGCTTCGTTCCTTCCTGGGGGATCTCCAACGCCCCTTGGCAAGCGTCCACCACCGCCTGGTCCACACCGAAAACCTCGTTGCCGAACACCAGCGCGTAAGCTTTCTCCGGCTGGGGAGCAAAGGCGTCGAGCGAAGTACTGCCCTGCACCTGCTCCACCGCCCACACCTCCACGCCTTGTTCCTGCAGGGCTTTTACCGCATCGAGCGTGTTTTCAAAATACTCCCACTCCACACTCTCGGTCGCCCCGAGCGCCGTACGCTGGATGTCCCGGTGGGGAGGGCGCGCGGTGATGCCGCACAGATACAACTTGCGCACGGCAAAAGCATCGCACGAGCGGAAGACCGAACCTACGTTGTTCAAGCTCCGCACATTGTCCAGAACCACATACAGCGGACGTTTCCGCATCGTTTTGTACTGCTGGAGCGAAACACGGCCCAGCGCCTCCGAAGTGAGTTTTTCCATAAGCAGATCCCCCGAGGGTTAAGTTTTGCAAAAATACACATAACAAACGAGGAAATTCCTTAATTTAGCAACCTTGTTAGTAGCCCGATCTTGTCGGCAACCTCCCGTCGATAGGGATCGGCCGCTTGCACGGAAACAAACAAAAATCCTTAATTCCTCCTTGCCATGAAAAAGTCTTTCGTCCTTCTCGCATGGGTTCTGTTCTCGGCCTTGACGCTTTCCGCCCAGGATCGCTCGGTCAACATCCAAAACCTCCCCCGCATCGACGTCTCGGGGCACGCCGAAGCGAAAGTCCAACCCGACACGTTCGAAATCTCGGTCGTCTTCGGAGAGACCAAGGAATTCTTCGGCAAACAGAACATCGAAAAACTCGAACAGCAGATCGTCGATGTGCTCAAAGGCAGCGGCTTCGACATTCAAAAAGATGTCAAGGTTACCGCCTCGTACAACGTAGCGGAAGGCAAGACGGTCTTTATCCGCAAGCGGATCGCCTTCTCGGTCCATAGCTACGCACAGTACTACGATATAGCCAAACAACTGGACTTCAAAGGAGTAGAAAACGTAACAATCACCAGGGCCAGCTATTCGGGCGAGGAAGCACTCAAATCCGAATTGCGCGCAAAAGCCCTCTCCGACGCCCTGCACTCGGCCCAGGACATCCTCGCCGGCTCCGGTTTTCAGGTAGGACGCATCCTCTCGGTAAATGCCGGACGGGCTTACGTACAGGCTCGCATTGCCAACGCTCCTGCCTACGATGCGATCGTGATGAGAGCCACCGCCGCCAAGAGCGAAGAATTCGAAAGTTTCGAACAGAGCGACGAGATCACCATCACCTTCGACCTGCAGGCTTCGTTTGAGATCGTACAAGACAAATAAACAACCCTAACTCCTTCCGCTGAAAACAAGTACATCGTCATAGTTTTCCAAACCCTATCATGTTTTTACACACGAAAAAAGCACTCTCCCTCCTGGCGATTCTGATCCCGGCAGCAGCCCTTTGGGCACAGTCCTCCTCCGGGGAACTTCCCCGCCCTGCCACGATGGAACAATGCGTACAATACGCCATCGAACACAACATCAGCATCAACCAGGCACAGATGAACACCGAGCTGGCCAAAGTGGACAAGACGGACGCCATCGGCGCATTCCTGCCCTCGGCGGGCCTCTCGTCCAACTACAATTTCAGCAAAGGTTTCTCTTTCGACGCCAACACCAACCAGCGCACCAACCGCGAACAGCAGACCATGAGCCTGAGTGTAAGCACGCAGCTCAACCTGTTCAACGGCTTGAAAGACCTCAACAGCCTTCGTCGGGCGCGGTTGGAATACGCCTCGCAGCGTTACAACAGCGAAAAGATCCTCAACGACGTATCCCTGAACGTGGTCAGCGCCTATATTTCCATCCTGGCCGCCCTCGAATACCAAAAGGTAGCCCAGTCCCAGTACGAACTGTCCAAGATGCAGGTGGAACGCCTGGAAACGCTCTACAAGGCCGGGAAAAATTCCTTGGGCGACCTCTATGAAGTGCAGGCTACCCTGGCCCGCGACGAACAGGCCCTGGTAGCTGCCAACAACCAGGTGGACCTGGCCTACCTCTCGCTCAAACAACTCCTGGCCCTCGACCTGACCTACGACTTGCAGATCGATACCCTGGGATACGACCAGGTATCGCTCTCGCCCCTGATGTCCACGAGTACCGTCGAGATCTACCGCTCCGCCGAAGCCAACCTCCCGGAAATGCGCAAGGCCCGCAACGACATCGAGGTGTCGCGCCGCAGCCTGGCCATCGCCCGGGGCTCGTACCTGCCTACCCTCTCGGCCAGCTATGGTTGGGGAGACAGCTTTATCTTCGACTATCTCAACACCAGCACCGGTGCCCCCATCAGCATCGGCGAACAGTGGGACAACAACTCCCGCCACAGTATCGGCGTGAGCCTGTCTATCCCCATCTTCAACCGTCTGTCCACCTACAACGCCGTCAGCCGCTCGAAGATCAACCTGGAAGTCGCCCGGCTGAACCTGCAGCAGGCCCAACTGGAGTTGCAACAAAGCGTCGAGAAAGCCTACTCGGATGCCGTATCCTCGTACAAGAGCTATCTGGCTGCCGTCAAGGCCGTCGAATCGTCCCGCGAAGCCTTGCGCTACGCCACCGAAAAATTTGAAGTAGAAGCTATCAGCTCGTTCGATTACGAAACCGCCAAAAACCTGCTGCTCAAGAGCCAGGGCGACATGTTGAGCGCCAAGTACGACTACCTGTTCAAGGTCAAGCTCCTGGAATTCTACCAGACCCAAGAGATCACTTACTGACAACGAAAACAAAAACACCTCCGATACACACAATGGCAAAAAGCAAAAAGAAAAAGTACATCCTCCCGCTGATCATCGTGGTGATCATCGCACTGGCCGTGATGAAGAGCTGCGGGGTTTTCGGTTCGAACGAGAAGCTCGACCAGGTGGATACCCAGCAAGCCACCACTGCGACCATCGTCCAGATCGTAACCGCCTCGGGAAAGATAAAACCGTCCACCGAAGTCAAAATAGCCCCCGAAGTCTCGGGCGAGATCACCCAGCTCACCGTCAAGGAAGGCGACGAAGTGAAAAAAGGCCAGCTGCTGGTACAGATCAAACAGGACATCTACATCTCGGCCGTCAATCGGGCTCAAGCCGCCGTGCAACAGGCCATCGCTTCCCTGGAACAGTCCGCCGCCCGCCTGAAGGAATCCGAGAGCGAGTACAAGCGCAGCAAACTCCTGTTCGAGAGCGGCACCATCGCCCGCGCCGACTGGGAAGCCACCGAAGCCAACTATAAAGTCGCCCGGCTCACCTACGATGCCTCCAAATCCAGCCTCGAAAGCGCCCGCGCAACCTTGAAAGAAGCCGAGGACAACCTGATGCGCACCCAGATCTTCGCCCCCATCGACGGTACCATTTCCCAGTTGAACGTCGAGGCCGGCGAACGCGTGGTCGGCACCGCACAGATGGCCGGCACCGAAGTGCTCCGCGTGGCCAACTTGGACAGCATGGAAGTAGAGGTAACCGTCGGGGAGAACGACATCGTCAAACTGGCCGTCGGCAACCCGGTCGACATCGAAGTGGATGCCTACTGGGGGAAACGCTTCAAGGGCCGTGTTACCGAGATCGCTTCCTCGGCTGCCAACGTAACCGAGACTTCCTCGGCCGACCAGGTAACCAACTTCAACGTGAAGATCATCATCCTGGACGAGTCGTACCGCGACCTGGTCGAGGAGAAAAACCTGCTGCACACCCCCTTCAAGCCCGGCATGACCGCTTCGGTCGAAATCGAGTCGGACCGCAAGGACAGCATCCTGGTAGCGCCCATCCGCGCCGTGTCCACCCGCCAGGTCAAGGACTCCACCGACGGCACCACCCGCACGCGTGAAGTCGTCTTTGTCCTCCAGGACGGCAAAGCCCTGCAAAAGGAAGTGGAAACCGGCATCCAGGACGACGAGAACATCGAGATCCTCCACGGCATCGAAGCCGGAGAGACCCTGATCACCGGTCCGTATTCGCTGGTCTCCAAGACCCTGCGCGACGGACAGTCCGTGAAGGTTTCGGAAAAAAAGAAAAAATAAAACGCTTCGTCCGATGAAAATCGTACTGTTGGGATACATGGGCAGCGGAAAGACCGCCATGGGGCGGATGTTGGCCCGGCAAGCGAACCTCGCATTCGTCGATCTGGACCATTACATCGAACAGATCGAAGAGCTCTCCATCCCCGAGATTTTCCACCGGTACGGCGAAGGCGGTTTCCGCCAGATCGAGTCGTTCCACCTGCGGCAAGTGATGGAACACCAGGATCATTTCGTCCTCTCCCTGGGCGGAGGGACGCCCTGTTTCAACGACAACATGGACTACCTCCACGGAGCCTGCACCTCGATCTACCTCTCGGCCTCGCCCATCGCCTTGGCCGAACGCCTGGCCTGCAGCACCACCAAGCGGCCGCTGCTCAAAGGCAAGACCGGGAACGAACTGCTGGAATACGTCCGCCAAAGCCTGTCCCAACGGGAACCTTTTTACAAACAGGCCGACTACGAACTCTCGGTGGAAACCTTGAGCGTCGAAGAATCGGGAGTGGCCTTGGTCGAACTGCTAAAGAAAAACCATATTTTATAGACTCATGAAACTGTTAGAAGGCAAAATCGCCCTCATCACGGGGGCTTCGCGCGGCATCGGCCGGGGCATCGCCAAAGCGTTCGCCGCCCAGGGAGCCGACGTTGCGTTCACGTACCTCTCGTCGGTAGAAAAAGGACAGGCCCTCGAAGCCGAGTTGGCCGGTGAAGGCATCCGCGCCAAAGGCTACCGTTCGGACGCATCGGATTTCGAACAGGCTCAGGCTCTCGTGGACGAAGTCATCAAGGATTTCGGCCGCATCGACATCCTGGTCAACAACGCCGGCATCACCCGCGACGGACTGCTGATGCGCATGGGCAAAGACCAGTGGGATGCCGTGATCCGCGCCAACCTCGACTCGGTGTTCAACCTGACCAAAGGCGTACAACGCTATATGCTCAAACAACGCTCCGGTTCGATCATCAACATGAGTTCCGTGGTCGGCATCAAAGGCAATGCCGGACAAGCCAACTACGCCGCTTCGAAAGCCGGCATCATCGGCTTTACCAAATCGGTCGCCCTCGAACTGGGCTCGCGCGGCATCCGTTGCAATGCCATCGCACCGGGATTCATTGCCACCGAGATGACCGAATCGCTCGACCCCAAAGTACTGGAAGGCTGGTTGGAATCCATCCCCCTCAAACGCGCCGGCACGGTCGAGGACATCGCCAACGCCTGCCTGTACCTGGGCAGCGACCTTTCCTCATACGTAACGGGACAGGTGCTGAGCGTCAACGGAGGAATGCTCACTTAGTCTACTCCTTCCCCTCGAAACGACACGTGCGGCCCGGCCGGGCCGCACGTGTCGTTTACCCGCCTGCCTATTTTCTCCAAAAAGCCGGAGACCTTCCCTCCAAAAAACAACAACAACGACTAAAAAACTCGACCGTATGAAACGCCTATTAAGCCTCGACGTCCTGCGGGGACTCACCGTCGCCTGCATGATCATGGTAAACAACCCCGGAAACTGGGGGCACATGTACCAACCGCTCACCCACTACATCTGGGACGGCTGCTCGCCCACCGACCTGGTATTCCCTACCTTCCTGTTCATCGTCGGCGCCTCGATCTGGTTTGCCATGCGGCGCTTCGACCAGAAACTCTCCAAAAGCGCCGCGATAAAGATCATCAAACGAGGCATCCTGATCTTTCTGGTAGGCGAACTGCTCAAGATGTACCCCTTCTACAACCTCGAAACTTTCCAGATACGCGGTTTCGGCGTATTGCAGCGCATCGGCATCGCCTACACCCTGGGCGCGCTGATCGCCCTGTGGCTGCGCAGTTACAAAAAGATCGCCCTCTGTACCGTATCGCTGCTTGTCGGATACCACATCATCGTCTTCGCATTCGGAGATGCGACGATCGAGGGCTACCTCGGCCGGAAAATCGACCTGGCCGTCTTCGGGGAAGAGCGACTGCCGATGCGGCTGGGATTCCACTTTGCCGCCGAAGGCATCTTGAGCACCCTGGGCGCGCTCTCGACCGTACTCATCGGTTACATGGCCGGGAAATTCATCGGAAGCCGCCATAGCGAAGACAAAAACCGCACCCTGCAGTCGTTCATTTACCTGGCCGCCATCGGCGGGCTGATGATCACCGCCGGACTCGTCTGGAACGGATTCTTCCCCATCAACAAGCCGATGTGGTCCAGTTCGTACGTGCTCTATGCCGCCGGCATCGCCATGCAGCTCTGGGCACTGACCTCGTACATTACCGATTACCTGGGCAAGACTTCGGGGGCGACGACTTTCTTCCGGGTGTTCGGCACCAATGCGCTGTTCGCCTTTGTCCTTTCGGGAGTGATCGTGCGCACGATCAAACTTCCCCCCCTCCTTTGGGAAGCCGGCGGGAAGACGACCTCGCTCTCGGGGCATTTTTACAATTATTTCTCCTCCCTGACGGGCAATCCGGAACTCGCCTCGCTGCTCTGGTCGCTGGTCATGGTGGCCATCTGCTGGGTCATCACCTACCCGCTGTACCGGAAAAAGATTTTTATCAAACTATAACCACCCCTCTACGCAAGCGAGCAAGAAGGCCCGCCGGGTACCCGGCGGGCCTTCTTGCTCGCTTGCGTTTGCC
>DVLY01000173.1 GCA_018715295.1 Candidatus Merdimorpha stercoravium
GACAAAAAAGCCGTCCTTGATACATTTGTATAAAAAATCGAATGACAAAGTTGAATTTTCTGGGAAGAGGGAGATGAAACATTTGTGAATATTTAGTAGTTGATAAATGTAAACTCGGCGAAAGTACAGGAAAAATGTACAAAAGTGTATAGGTCGCGTTTGCTCTTTTGGAGTGTCCGTATGGGCGCGGCCAACCACTTTGTTTTCCTCCTCGGTTTTGCGCTCGGCTTTCACTATCTTTCCATAAGATAGGATGCGCCTCGGCAGCGTTAAGATCGAAAACTTCGTTTTCATCTTTCCGCTGCGCTCGGCTTTCACTATCTTTGACAACCGTTGATAAACCGAATTAAAACCGAAAATCCGCCGGTATTTGCCGGGAAAAGGTATGTATATGGAAATAGAAGTGTTAAAAATGGTGTATTCCGCCTCGAAAGAGCCGTCCATTACCGGACGGATCATCCCTCCGGAGCGAGTTTTCTCCCTTTGTCAAGCCTTCGGCGCGCAAACGGAACTCTTGGGAACATCTGTCCTCGGACGGCCCATCTGCTCGGTGAAGTTCGGACGCGGACCGCGACGTATCCTGTTTTGGACGCAGATGCACGGCAACGAACCGACAGCTACCGGGGCGGTATTCGACCTTCTGAACTTTCTCAAAGGCCGCCCCGAAGGAAGCGAACACTACGTGGAACGTTTGTACGAGGATTTTACCCTGCTTTTTACCCCGATGCTCAATCCCGACGGGGCGGTTCTTTTCCGCCGCAGCAACGCGCTGGGCATCGACCTGAACCGCGATGCACTGGCTCTTGCGGCTCCCGAGAGCCGTATCTTGCGCCGGGTGCTTCAGGATTTCCGGCCCGAGTATTGTTTCAATCTCCACGACCAGCGCAATGGCTACAATGTGGCGGGCACCCCTCGGACAGCTACCCTGTCGTTCCTGGCGCCTTCGGAAGACCTCCAGCGGACGGTTACCCCGGGCAGAAAGGCTTCGATGGCCCTCATTGCGGCGATGAACCGCTGCGTGCAGCAGATCATTCCGGGGTGCGTGGGGCGTTACAGCGACGAGTTTTACCCCACGGCCGTGGGCGATACCTGCCAAAAGGCGGGCTATCGGACGGTGCTCATCGAGAGTGGCACGTATCCGGGCGACCCCGAGCGGCAGACGGCGCGCTTGGGCAATTTTGCGGCGATACTGGCCGCGTTGGAATTCCTTTCCAGGGAGGACGACCTTACCCGGGGGTGGCAGGAGTACGAAACGATCCCCCGCAACGATACCAGGATGATGGACGTGATCCTGCGGGGAGTACGCACTTCTCTGGGCGATTGTTCGGCAAGGGTGGACATCGGGGTGATGTTCGAGGAAAAACCGTCGGCAGACGGACAAAGTCTGGTGAAAAAGGCTGTGGTCGAAGCCATCGGGGATTTGCGCTATTACTACGGTATCCGCGAGATCGACGCGGAAAAAGAGCCTCCGACGGGCTTGGGGACTTGCCCTCAAGTGGGCGACGAGCTTCCTTGGGAGGCTTTGATCCTCAAGTAAGAGGGGCCGTTGGTCGGGATAGGACGAGTTTTTGGAATCCGATACATTCCTGAACTTGAAAAATGTGTGGTAAGGAAGAAAAGGAAAAAATAAAACGAATCGAACCATGAGTGTTTTCTGCTGGACAATAGGCTCCGTAGGGAGAAAATGTATAAAACTCGGAGCCAAGGGTCTGTATGGGTTGGGAGGAATCCTCCTCGTCGTCCTTTTATCGGCCGGTTGCAAGAAAGAGGCGCCCCCTTCTCCCGAGCCGGATCCCGATCCTACTCCGGGGGCAGTTACGACCGAATATCTGCAGTTGAACGTCGCTACGGCTAATCAAATGAAGGTTTCCCAGACCGGGCAGGAACTCTACCAGATCGTTACCGAGGGAGAAGACCCTTACGTCTATACGCATGCCTTGTCCAAGGCCAACCCGGCCGATTCCGTCGTTTTGACCTTCGATTACTGCTCTCCGCAGGGGGTGGATTTTCTCCAGGTCTTCCTGGCCGCTCCGGTCTCGGAAGAGCGTTCGAGCCGCACGAAAGCCCTGGAAGCCACCTCCGAATGGAAAACGTGGTCGTACAACCTGTATTTTTCCATCCGGGACTGCGCATGGGGGCGGGCAGGCGACTACCTTCGTTTGGATTTCGGCGACCGGGCCGGCGTTTCGCTCCAAATCCGCAACCTGTACTTTCGGAGCATGACTGCCGAAGAAAAAAAGGAAGTGGAGCAACAGGAGGCCGAAGAGCAGCGGGACCAGGCGATGGAAGCTCGCCTGAAGGATTACCTGTCCCGCGATTATCCGGAGGCCGGGATTACCTCGGTACAGGTGGACGGCGACCAAGTAACGGTGCAAGGGTATTGTCCCTCCGGGAAGACGTATGCCTTGGCGGAAATACCTCCTTATCAGGATGTAACCGAAAGTTCGGAGTTTCCTTTTGCCGCTCCGGTCGGCTCCGGAGCTTTCTCCTCGACGCTCGATCGGTGGGTCGAGCGCGACGGGATGCTTTACGACCGCGCCTTGTCCAAATGGGCCGTCGTCCTTCTCGAAGGGGAAAAGGAGACCCTTGCATCCCACGCCCGCTATGCGGACCAGGTGGGGACCTTGCCGGAACTTCCCCCGCTCGAACTTTCGAGCAAGAAAGGACTGGGCGGATTCCACATCAATCCGGTGGTGGGCGACCTGGACGAATTGGGCATAACGAGCGTTACGGTCAATATCCTTCCCACCCAGCAGATGTTCCTTTCGCCGCAGGCCAACGCCGTGGCGCACCGGTACGGGGGAAAGACTTACTATTTCTCGGAGAGTTTCGTACAGGAAACCGACGAACGTTTGAGGCATCTGCAGGAAAAGAACATCGTCGTGGCGGCCATCCTGCTCATCCCCCCGGCCTCGGCCCATCAGGACCCCTCGGTCGGCGCGCTGATGCAGCACCCTTCGTTCGACCCGGGTGTGGGAGCCGCCCACTACACGATGCCCAACCTGACTACGCCGGAGAGCGTGAACTGCTATGCGGCCGCGCTCGATTTTCTGGCCGAACGGTACGGCTCGGACCAGAGTACCCACGGGAAGATCCACAAATGGATCCTGCACAACGAGGTGGACTGCGGCCGGGATTGGACCAACATGGGCGACAAACCGGTTACGGTCTATACGGATACCTACCTCAAGTCGATGCGGATGTGCTACCAGATCGTCCGCCAGTACGACGCCCGGGCCGAGGTAATGATCTCCCTGACGCATTCCTGGACGCACGAATCGGTCCAAGGCTACTCCTCGCGCCATATCCTGGGCTTGCTCAACGAGTTCTGCCGCCGCGAAGGCGATTTCCGCTGGGGAGTAGCCTACCATCCGTATCCGCAGGACCTGAACAATCCCCGGACGTGGGAAGACCCCGATGCGCTCTTTTCGATGAGTACGCCCTACGTAACCTTCAAAAACCTGGAGGTGCTGGATCGCTGGAGCAAACAGCCGGAAAACCTCTACAAAGGCACCCAAAAGCGCAGTGTTTGGTTGTCCGAGAACGGCACCAACTCCAGGACCTACCAGCAGAAGGATTTGGAGGAGCAGGCGGCCGGGTTTGCCTATGCCTGGAAAAAGATCAAGGCGCTCGACGGGATCGACGGCATCCAGTGGCACAACTGGATAGACAACCGCCAGGAGGAGGGGCTGCGGATCGGCTTGCGGAAATTCCCGGACGAGCCGGACGACCCTTACGGCGCCAAACCCGTTTGGTATCTGTACCGGGCGGCCGGCACGGAGCAGGAGGAGGAGGCTTTCGAACCTTACCTCTCGGTGATCGGCCTTTCGGACTGGGACATCGTGCGGGAAGACATCGCACAATGAAGGTGAGCGAGATGTTGTGAAAAAAAACGAAAGGAGCGGGGGAAAATGTATTTTTTGCCTTAAAACTCGATTTAGGCCGGGAAAAAGGGTGCTGTTCGCCCAAAAATAAGTACATTAGCGCGTATTTTCACTCACGCGACAGGCAAGATGAAACAGACTGAAAAACAGCAAAAACAGATCATCCTTCTCTCGGTTTCCGGCCCCGACCGTCCGGGGCTGACCAGCAGTTTGACCGGTATTTTGGGACAGTACGACGTATCCATCCTCGATATAGGCCAGTCGGACATCCACCAGACGCTCAACCTGGCCATCGTATTTGAAATGGGCGAGGATGCGCAGTCCGCCCCCCTGCTCAAGGACATCCTGATGAAGAGCTACGAGTTGGGACTTACCATCAAGTTCACTCCGCTCTCCCGGGAAGAATACCTCGAATGGGCCATCAACAAGAACAACTCCCGCTATATCATCACCGTGCTGGGGCGCTACCTGACGGCTGCACAGGTTCATGAGGTAGCGAAGGTGATAGCAAGTTACAACTTGAATATCCGCACGATATATCGACTCACTCACCGTCCCCTTCCGGACGATCCCACCCGGAGGGTCTGCCTGGAGATGAACGTCGAAGGAGCGGTTTCCGACCGGAAAAAGATGACCTCCGACTTTCTGGAGGTGTCTTCCCGCGTGGGGGTGGACATCGCCTTCCAGCAGGACAACATGTACTACCGCAACCGCCGCCTGGTGTGCTTCGACATGGACTCGACCCTGATCCAGACCGAGGTGATCGACGAACTGGCGCGCCGCGCCGGCTCGGGCGAGCAGGTGAGTGCCATTACCGAATCGGCCATGCGGGGTGAAATCGACTTTCAGGAGAGTTTCAAACGCCGGATCAAAACCCTGGCTGGTCTTCCCGAAAGCGTGCTGCGCGAAGTGGCCGAATCCCTCCCCTTGACCGAAGGGGCCGAACGGCTGCTCTCCGCCTTGAAGATCTACGGGTACAAGACGGCCATCATCTCCGGAGGCTTCACCTACTTCGGCCAATACCTCCAGAAAAAACTGGGCATCGACTACGTCTTTGCCAACGAACTGGAGATAAAGGACGGCCACCTCACCGGCGGCTACGTCGGCCCGATCGTCGACGGGGCGCGCAAGGCCGAATACCTGCGCCTGCTGGCGCGGATGGAGGGTTTGTCCACCGAACAAGTCATTGCCTTGGGCGACGGGGCGAACGACCTGATGATGCTCAATACCGCCGGGCTGGGGATCGCCTTCCAAGCCAAACCCATCGTGCGGGAGAATGCCCGCCACAGTATCTCTTCGCTCGGACTGGACGGGGTGCTGTACCTGCTGGGCTACCGCGACCGCCACATCGAAGACCTCCTGGCGCGCAAGTAGTTTTTTTCCTGCGGAGCAAGGCTTTATGAAGCCAAATGCGCGCACCGCACGGATCCGATGTAAAATACGCAAAGAGAGCAGGGCGCAAGCCAAGGCAAGATAGTACGCTGCGAAAATCAACGAAACACAACAACCTGACAAATAACATGGCAGAAGAACAAGAACGCAAACAGAGCGGGGATGAGTTGCCCGAAAACGCCTTTCGGCCGCTCGCCCCGGGTGAGGAATACCACCCGCTGATGTCCCCGCAAAAGGAGTATCCGGAAGTAACCCTCTGGTCGGTAGGTTGGGGTATCCTGATGGCCGTCATTTTTTCGGCCGCCGCCGCCTTCCTGGGGCTGAAGATAGGCCAGGTGTTCGAAGCGGCGATCCCGATCTCGATCATTGCCGTGGGGCTGTCCTCGGCCGCCGGGCGGAAAAAAGCCCTGGGGGAGAACGTCATTATCCAGTCGATCGGCGCCTGTTCGGGCGTGATCGTAGCCGGGGCCATCTTTACCCTGCCGGCTCTGTACATCCTGCAGGAGACGCATCCGGAGTTGGCGGTCAATTTCCTGGAGGTATTTCTCAGCTCGCTGCTGGGAGGTATCCTCGGTATTCTGTTCCTGATCCCTTTCCGCAAGTATTTCGTCAAACAGATGCACGGCAAATACCCCTTCCCCGAGGCTACGGCCACCACGCAGGTGCTCGTTTCGGGACAGAAGGGCGGCGCACAGGCCCGTCCGCTGGTGATCGCCGGACTGGTGGGCGGTTTGTACGACTTCCTGCTGTCCACCTTCGGTTGGTGGGCGGAGGTGCTCAAAACGGACATCCTTCCCTGGGGGGCAGCCCTGGCCGAGAAAGCCAAACTCGTCTTCCGGGTCAATACCGGAGCGGCCGTACTGGGATTGGGCTATATCGTGGGCTTGAAGTACAGCACCATCATCTGCGCCGGCTCGCTGCTGGTGTGGTGGGTGATCATCCCGCTGATGGGGGCATTGTTCCCGGATACGGTGCTGGCACTGGGCGATCCGAACATTACCACACCCGTAGGAGCGATGTCGGCCGATACGATCTTCACCACTTATGCGCGCCACATCGGTATCGGAGGCATCGCGATGGCCGGTGTGATCGGGATCGTCCGCTCGTGGGGTGTGATCAAGGGCGCTGTCGGGCTGGCTTCGCGTGAACTGGGCGGGAAGCGTTCCGCTGCACAGGGACAAGAGCAGGCCGTAGCCCGGACCGACCGCGACCTTTCGATGAAATTCATCCTGATCGCTTCCGTAATCGCTCTGGCGGCGACTTTCCTGTTCTTTTACTTGGGCGTGATCCACAACCTGCTCCAGGCAGTGGTGGCCTTCGTGGTGGTGGCGGTGATCGCCTTCCTGTTTACCACCGTAGCGGCCAACGCCATAGCCATCGTGGGCACGAACCCGGTATCGGGCATGACGCTGATGACCCTCATCCTGGCATCGGTCATCCTGGTGGCCGTAGGACTGAAAGGCACGGCGGGCATCGTCGCTGCGCTGGTGATCGGCGGAGTGGTGTGCACGGCGCTTTCGATGGCCGGCGGGTTCATCACGGACCTGAAGATCGGTTATTGGTTGGGCTCCACCCCGGCCAAACAGCAGACGTGGAAGTTTCTCGGGACGCTCGTTTCGGCCGCTACGGTAGGCGGGGTGATCCTGGTGCTGAACAAGACGTACGGATTTTCGGCCGAAGGAGGCTTGGCCGCTCCCCAGGCCCATGCGATGGCGGCGGTGATCGAACCCTTGATGTTGGGCGGAGGCGCGCCCTGGCTGCTGTACGGCATCGGGGCGGTGCTGGCGCTGGTACTCACCTGGTTGGGGGTTCCGGGCCTGGCTTTTGCACTGGGGATGTTCATCCCGCTCGAACTCAATACGCCGCTGGTAATCGGCGGACTGATCAGCTGGTATGTCGGCTCGCGCAGCAAAGATGCGCAGGTCAACAAAGCGCGTCAGGACATGGGTACGCTGCTGGCTTCGGGCTTTATCGCCGGAGGTGCGCTGATGGGCGTGGTGAGTGCGGCGATGCGTTTCGGCGGTTTCGAGTACGCCTGTACGATGGGAGCGGGTTGGACCCAGGGATTGGGGCTGATGCTGTATGCGCTGCTGATAGTCTTTTTGACCCGTTATAGCATGAGAGGAAATAAAATGCTTCACCGATTTGAATAACAATAATTTAGAAAATCGAATAAAATGAAGAAAACATGGATTTTTCCCGCAGCGGCAGCTCTGTTGCTGGTGGGATGTGCGCAAAATGAACCGAAGGATGCCATGGAGGTGCTCGGGCAGTACGAAACGGCTACCGGCCTGGGCGGGCTAACGAAAGATACCCCCTTGATGCTGAAACTTCGGATGGACATGTCGGACAGCACCAAGATGAATTGCACCCTTATCGTCAATCCGCCTCAGGAGCGTCTGCGGCTCGAGATGACGGTAAACGGGCAGACGGCTGTCTTTGCCGTCGACGGTCAGCAGGGCTGGATGCTGCCGCCGGACGGATCGGGCGTGCAAACCCTGCCGAAGGAACAGATCGAGGCTTTTTCCCAGCAGTTCAACGCCCTCTCGGGTATCAAATGGGATACGGCCGACTACCGTCTGACGCTGCTTCCTTCGGAAAAGAAAAACGGAAAGAAGTACAACGTAGTGGAAGCCGCCCCCAAGCAAGATTCGCTTGGACAGGTACACCAGAAGGTCTTCTTCAACCGGGAGACGGGTTTGGCGGACTTTACGGAATACAAACTGAACATGTACGGTCAGGAAACCTCCGGAGAAGTGGTCTTCGGGGCATATGAAGAGGGACAAGGCGTAAAGTATCCTTCGAGCCTTACTTCCTCGGCCGATGGCAAGGAGGTTTATTCGGCGCTCATCGATACCTTGATCATCAATTACGCAGCGCCCGATTCGCTGTTCGTTCAGCCCTCGGCGGAAAAATAATCCTTTGAAAGACCAATAGATACGATGAAAAAGATACTTTGTTTGGCAGCAGCCCTCTGGTTTTGCGGGGCAACGGTCCAAGCCCAGGACGCCCAGTTGGTGATGGACCGTTACGAGGAGCGTTCGGGTTTCAACCGGGTGGATCCGGAAAAGACGGCGGTGATGAGCCGCATAAACGTCGAAGCGATGGGGATGCAGATCCCCTGCACGATCATAAAGGCTCCCCAAGGGCGCGTGCGGATAGAAATGACGGCCAATGGACAAACGATCCTGATGATCGTCAACGGTCAGCAAGGTTGGATGTCCGTTCCCGGAATGGGGGTTCAGACGATCCCCCAGGAGCAGTTGCCCCAGATGGTCGATCAATACGACGTGATATCCGGATTGAGATGGGATAGCGAGAATTACGACCTCGAACTTCTCGACCCCGTCCAGCAAGGGGGCATCGAGTATCAGGTGGTACGGGCGGTGTCCAAGATCGAAGGCGATCCGACGGGAGAGATGACCGTTTATTTCGACGCACTGACCGGAATGCCGGCTTTCGTAGAAGCGCAAGCCGATGTGAATGGCCAGAAAACGCCGGTGAAAATGACCTTCGAGGGCTATAAAACCTCCGGTGGGATGAAATATCCTTCGATGATAAAAACCCTGGTAGGGGGGAATATGGCTTCTTCCGTGTCGATCGACACCATAGGAGTGGATTATCCGGTAAACGACGCGATGTTCGCCCGTCCGCAGTAAAAGGGATTTTTTGCAATAAAAAGGCTCGGAGGGGCTGCCTGTGGCAGCCCCTCCGAGCCTTTTTATTGCCCGTCATTTACCCGGCTATGTCGTATTGCCGCAGGGCATCGTTGAGCGAAGTCTTCTTGTCGGTGCTTTCTTTCCGCTGCCCGATGATCAGGGCGCACGGCACGCTGAACCGTCCGGCCGGGTATTGTTTTTCGAACGACCCCGGGATCACCACGCTGCGAGGCGGCACATACCCGACGTACTGTCGTCCCTCTGGGGTGGTTACGTCGATGATCCGGGTCGAACCGGTCAGCACCACACCTGCACCCAGGACTGCTTCCCGGCCGATGCGGCAGCCCTCCACCACGATACAACGCGACCCGATGAACGCATGGTCTTCCACGATCACCGGCGAGGCTTGCAGAGGTTCCAGCACTCCTCCGATGCCCACTCCGCCCGAGAGGTGCACATGGCGTCCGATCTGGGCGCAGGAGCCCACCGTAGCCCACGTATCGACCATCGTCCCGCTATCGACATAAGCACCGATGTTGACGTACGAAGGCATCAAGATCACGTCGGGGGCAATGTAAGCTCCGTAGCGGGTGGCTGCGGGCGGCACGGCACGTACTCCCCGGGAGGCGTAGTCCGTCTTCAGGGGTATCTTGTCCCGCCACTCCAACGGTCCGGCCGCGAGGGTTTCCATCGGGCGAAGGGGGAAATACAGCACCACGGCCTTTTTCACCCAGGTATGGATTTCCCAGTCGCCTTCGGGGGTGGGGGAGGCTACGCGCAAGCGGCCCTGGTCCAACAGGTCGACCGTTTGGAGAATGGCTTGTTGTACTTCCGGGGTTTCCAGCAGGGAGCGGTCGTCCCAGGCGCGTTCTATCCATTGTCGGATTTCCTCGTACTCCATGGTATGCAAGGTATGTTTCTTGGTTGGTTCGGGACAAAGATACGAGGAGAACCCCGGTGTTTTTTTACCTCGGGCGGGAAGATTTGTGAGAAAAAACAGCTTCGGGGAGCACTCACCGTTTAGGGATTCTTTCCGGAATTCGCATCGGAGGTCGCGGGGGAAGGCGGCGCATCCTGCGAGGGAGATGTCCCGGTGCTCCAAGAACCGTTGTCTTGCTCGTCGTCCGTGGCGATGCCCGCCGTGGCTGCGGTAACAGGCGGTGCGGCAAATCCCAAGTCGATCTCTACCGGCCCTTCCCAGATATTTTCAGGGCTCAAGGGGCGTTCGTCGCTGCGGACGACAAAACCGGGGAGGCGTTGGGATTCCTCGGGGGAGTATTTCCCGGCAGCCATCATCACTCCTTTGGGTTGTTTGTTAAAACGCACTTTCTGCACCCGGGAGTCTTTCAGGATCACCTGCATCGTCGAGGCGGTACTGCTGTTGAGCCCGATGCTCTTGCCGCGGCTGTCGTAGGAGTAATACAGCGTTTGGGCGTTGCCCACGATGTTGACGATGCGCAAGTCGTTGTCGATGATCTTTCCCCGCATCGTCTTGCCCCGGATCTGGTTGTAGAGACCGGGGTCGCGGCTGTCCTGGGAGAGGATAAAGGCTTCGCTCACCAGAATGATCGAGTCGAGGACGTTTTTCTCCAGGTCGCGCGTAACGTAAATGGAGTCGGCCGTGATCTGGCTTTCCTGCGCAAAGATGGCCGGAGAACCGTACAGGCTCATCACGCCCGTTTTCTGGTCGTAGAACACCGAATCGGCCACTCCCGAAAGGTCTTTCTTGTAAAAGCGTACGTGGTGGAACGAGCGCATCACCCGCAGGCTGTCGTCCGACTCCCGGTTCCAGGCGAGGGTGTCGGGCGGCGGGGGCAGGAGCGAATCCTCTGCGGAAGGGGAAAGCGAACCCCAGTTCGAAGGGGAAGGGACGATCCCGAGTGTGTCGATCGCTGGAGCGACAGTTACGCTGTCCGCCTCGGGAGCCATCTGCTCCGGAGGAAGGGCTTCTACCGCGAGCGTGTCGGTTACAAGAGCAGCAGCGGTGTTTTCCTTTTCTTTCTCTTTTTGTCTCTGTTCCCAGGCGGCTG
>DVLY01000174.1 GCA_018715295.1 Candidatus Merdimorpha stercoravium
GCCGGTGCTGATGGCTTGTCAGAACTGGGACGACCACGACCGCTCCTCCCGCACGACAGCCCGTGCCGTAGGACGGGACTACCTGTCCAGCGTGGGCAAAAACGGGATCATCGTTTCCTACGGGGACAACGACACTTTCCCGCTGTGGTACATGCAGGAAGTCGAAGGATACCGCACCGATGTCCGTGTGGTAAACACCTCGCTGCTGATGTGCGACTGGTACATCGACCAGATGCGCCGCCAGTTCTACGACAGCCCGGCCCTGCCGCTTTCCCTGCCGCAGAAGATGTACAAGGGAAAAACCAACGAAACGGTCTATCTGAACGACGACCCGTCCAACCCCTTCCGGGACAAAGAACTGGACATCAAGACCTTCATGGACCTGATCCGTTCGGGGCACCCCCTGTTCCGCCAGCAGGACATGTTCGGCCAGTACGACGCCCTGCTGCCTACCAACAAGATTTCGATCCCGGTAAACAAGGAGAATGCGGTCAAATACGGCCTGGTCCGCCCGGAAGAGGCTCCGTACCTGGAGGATTCGCTCCACATCACCATCGGAAATCCTTCGCGGGGCAACTCCATCGACAAAAAGACCCTCGCGTTCCTGGACTTCCTCTCCAACTACCAGTGGGACCGCCCCATCCATTTCGGGCTGGGTTCCGCCGCCAACCCGGCGGCGAACATGTTCGGGCTGCAGGACTACATGATCCTCGAAGGGCTGACCTACAAGCTGATTCCCGTCAAGATCGGCAACCTCGATGCCTGCGACGGCGACCGTTCCTACCGGATCATCACCCAGGAATGGGAGTTCGGCGGCATGGACAACCCCAAGACCTATCTCTCGGAAGCCGACCGCCGTACGGCCACCCATGTCCGCTCGGCCATCAATTACGCTTCCCGCGCTCTGATGCTCGACGGGGATACCGCACGGGCTCGGGAATTGCTGAACCTTTCGGTCGAAAAAATGCCGGCCAACCGGTTTGAGCCGAACTACTACGTGATCGAGACCGTCAAACTGCTCTACGCCGCCGACGATCCGCAAACAGCCGACAGCCTCGCCCGCTACGAGTTCGACCAACTGGAGAAAGACCTGGTGTACTTCTACTCCTTCCCGAACCGGCTTCGGATGAACGTATATTCCGACGCCCGGACGGACCTGATGCTGTACAACCTGCTGCTCACCTACGTCGAAACGAACAATCCGGACCTCTTTGCCGAGAAAAAAGAGTACTTCGACAAACTCTACGGAGCGTTCGCTTCGCTGTACCCGTTCGTGATCCGAAAAGAATAACCGCGCCGATGCACTTCTACCCGCTGAAAGTCTCCCGGCTCACCCGCTCGCTGCTGGGACACATCGTTTGGAAGATGGACCCCGGAAGGCGGATCATCTACCTGACCTTCGACGACGGACCGGTACCCGAGGCTACCCCTTGGGTACTGCGCCGCCTGGAGGAGTACGGAGCAAAGGCGACTTTCTTTTGCGTAGGGCACAACATCGACAAACACCCCCGGATATTCGACCGTATCCTCCGTGGCGGGCACACTCCGGGCAACCACACGTACAACCACCTCAGCGGCTTCAAATGCTCCGTCGAGGAGTACATGGAAAACGTCTGGAAAGCCGAACGCCTCACCGGAACGCGCCTGTTCCGCCCCCCGTACGCCCGGATCACCCCCGAACAATACTCCACCCTGCGCAAGACCTTCCGCATCGTGCTGGGCGATGTGATCGCCGGGGACTTCGACCCCTCACAGGACGTGGAATACCTGCGGCAGAACCTGCTCTCCAACCTCGAAGACGGTTCGGTAGCCATCTTCCACGACAGCATCAAATCCATCCCCCGGACCAGCGAATTGCTCCCGGCAGCCCTGCGGTATTTCTCGGACCTGGGATACAGCTTCCATGCCTTGCCTGCCGGAGACCTGCTCGAAGGCGCAGGGAGTGAATCTTCGACAGGACTGATCCTGAAAAACGCCTGATACCATGCCAAAAGAAATTTCATCTTCCCTCCCGTACCGCCTGGTATGTTCCGATATCGACGGCACACTTCTGGACCGCGAACGGGACTTGTCGGACTGCACGGCACAAACCCTGCGCTGCTTGGACGAAAAAGGCATCCCCTTTGTCATGATCTCGGCACGGATGCCCAGCGCCATGCGGCCTTTTCTGGCCAAGGCCGGCATCAACCGCCCCATCGTGTGCTTCAACGGTGCCTACATCGAAAGCGAGATCAAACCCGACGGACGCCCCCGCGTGTTGCGCACCCGCACGATGAACTACGAGGTCTTCCTGCAAATGCTCACCCTGTTCAAGCGGTACCCGGTACACGTTTCCGCTTTTTACAAAGACACCTGGTATGCCAACGGGATGGACCGGTGGACCGAACGCGAGATCCACAACACCCGCGTCCATCCGGAGATCGTTCCCACGGACCGGATGCTGTACCGGTTCTCCTGCGAAGGCATGTCGGCGCACAAGGTACTGGTGATGGGCGAAAAAGACGCGATAGAGGAACTCTACTTCCTGCTCTCCAGCCTCTACGGAGACCACGTGGACATTTACCGCAGCAAGGACACCTACCTGGAGATCAACGCCAAAGCCATCTCAAAGGAAAAGTCGCTCGCCGTGCTGGCTGCCTATTTCGGCATCACGATCGGGCAGATCGTAGCCTTCGGGGACAACTACAACGACATCGGCATGCTCTCCTCCGCCGGGCTGGGCGTAGCGGTGGGCAATGCCAAGGCAGTGGTGAAAGCGGCGGCCGGCCGGGTAACGGACGAAAATATTTCCGATGGGGTGGCCAAATGTTTGAAAATTATTTTTGATATTTGACCGTTTGAAAATCTGAAAACGACTGTTATTAACATTCAAAAAACAAATCTTATGGAAAACTTACTCCAAGAAATCCAGGGGAAACTGGAAGCGTTTGTAAAAGACGCTGAAGCACAAGTAGAAAAAGGCAACAAAGCTGCCGGCACCCGCGCCCGCAAGGCTTCGCTGGAACTGACCAAACTGTTCAAGGAATTCCGCAAACAATCCATCGACAGCGCAAAATAAGATTTCTACCTACGCCCTATCAGGCATTTTGCCTGCCAAAAGCGGCCGGGGAAAGATTCCCCGGCCGCTTTTGGCATGTAATAATAAAAACTTAAAATCCCTCCCGGAACACCCCGACAGGCAAAAAAACCGCTATCTTTGTCCAAATATACGCGGGCCTCAACAGCCTGCGCACCAGATATCGGTTCGTATGACAAAACACAACGTAGGGCTTGCCTTGTTTTTCCTTCTGGCAAGTATCCCGTGCGTCCACGCGCAGGACGCCGGTCTGAATAAAGCCCGGAATCTTTTTGCCTCCGGGGAGTACACCGCCGCACTGGCCGAGTTGGAAAAACTCACCCCCCTGAGCCAGTCGGACAAGGAATCCGTCGCTTACTACACCGCCATGTGCCGCATCCGCCTGGGATCGCCGCAAGCGGGAGAAGACGTGCAGGATTTCGTCGAACAGTACCCCGCCTCCACCCGGAAAGTGGAAATGGTTACCGCCCTGGCCGACGAACTCTTCGCCCGGGGACAGTACGACCAGGCGGCCTCCTACTACCAACTCACCGACAAGTTCGCCGTGGGCAAACCCCAACGGGACGACTACGTCTTCCGCAAAGCCTACAGCCTGTACGCCAGCGGGGACTACGACAGCGCCCGGCCGTTGCTTTACAGCCTGCTGGACGACCGGAAATGGGGTTCGGATGCCGCCTACGCCTTCGGACACATCTGTTACTCGCAGGGCGACATGGACCTGGCGCTGGAGAACTTCCTCCGCATCCAGGACAATCCGAAATACGCCGACCGCATCCCCTTCTACCTGACCAACATTTACTTCTCGCGCAAGGAATACGACCGCGCCCTTTCGGAAGGGACTGCCTTGCTCAAAGAAGACCTCACCCCGGAACAGGCCCGCAGCATCGGGCTGATCGTCGGCCGTTCGTATTTCAATACCGGCCGATACCAGGAAGCCCTGCCCTACCTCACCCGCTACCAACCTTCGCCCGCCACCGCGCAGGACAACTACCAGATAGGTTTCTCGTACTACAAATGCGGCGACTATGCACAGGCCATCCCCTACCTGTCGCGTCTGGTCGGCGAGGATTCGCCCCTGGGACAAAACGCCAGCTACACTCTCGGACAAGCCTACCTGGGAGTCGGGAAAAAAGCCGAAGCGCTCGGTGCGTTCCGCTCGGCCTCGCGGATGGACTACGACCCGGCCCTGCAACAGGATGCCTGGTACAACTACGCCGTCTTGAGCTACGAAGCCGGCAACCCCTACCAAGGGGTATCCCAAGTGCTGGCCGAATACCTGGAACGCTACCCCGAAAGCCCCGCCCGGCAGCAGATCTTCGAATACCTGCTCGATTCGTTCATCAGCGCCAAAGAATATGCGGAGGCCATCCGCACCATCGAGACGATGGGACTGGATTCGCCCCGGGCCACCCAAGCCCTGGCTACGGCCTGCTTTTACCTGGCCGGGCAAAAACTCAACGAAGGCGACTACGACAGCGCCTTGAAATATTACGAGAAGGCCTCGAAAGCGACCGCGAATGAAACGCTGCGCGCCCGGGCGGACTTCTGGCTGGCCGAGACCTGCCTGCGCCTGGGGATGGACGAACGCGCCACGGAAGCCCTGACCGACTTCCGCATCAACCCGGCTGCCCCGCAGACCCAGGAATACAGCCGCCTGCCCTACCAACAGGGCTTCCTGGCCGAAAAAGCAGGCGACTATGCCGCTGCGCAGATGTATTTCACCGCCTACCAGAAATCCCCGAACCTCTCCACCGAAGAGCGGGCCGACCTGCGGCTCCACCTGGCCAATTGCCTGTTTGCCCAAGGGCAATACGCCCAGGCACAGGACCTCTACGGAAAGGTAGCCGATGCCGGAGTACCTTCCTCGGACTACGCCACCTACCAGAAAGCCCTCTGCCAAGGGATCGGAGGGGACTACGCCGCACAGGTCGCTACGCTGAATGCCCTGGTGGAGACTTATCCCCAGTCGCCCTGGAGAGCGCCGGCCCGCTACCAGAGCGGGATGGCCTACCAAAAGTTGAACCAGCCCCAACAGGCGATCGAGGCTTTCCTCATGGTAGAATCCGAACCGGCAGCCGGTGAACTGATCCCGGAAGCCAAATCGAAAGCAGCCCTGGCCTACTACAACCAGGGGCAGAGCGACCGCGCACTGGCCTTGTACCAGGAGGTGGCCGAGAAATATCCCTCCTCGTCCGTTACGCCGTCGGCGCGCCGCAGCGTGCGGCAGATCCTGGTAGAACAGGGACGCTCGGACCAGTACGTGGCCTGGAGCAACCGGATCTCCGGCACGCCGCTCGATGAAATGTCGGTCGATTCGCTGTACTTCGAAACGGGACAGAAAGCCTTCGCCAAAGGCGATTACCCGGCGGCGGCTACCGCATTTTCCCAGTATCTGGAGAAATACCCCTCCGGGCTGTTCGTCCCGAATGCAGCCTATTACCTGGGCGAATCTTCGCTCAAGTCGGCCGATACCTTGGCCGCCAAATCGGCCTATGCTCGCCTGCTGGCCATGCCGGACAATGCCTTTACCGAGGGTGCCCGAGTGAAATACATCGACCTGCTCCGCGCCCAGGACAGCCTGGAGGCGGCTGTGCCGCAACTGGAAAAACTGTACCGCGAAGGGCGCCTGGCCGAAAACCGGCGCTATGCATTGGTCAATCTGCTCGCGGCCTACACCCAGGCCGAAGACTGGGACAACACGATCCGCTATGCCGAAGCGGTACGGGCGGAGTTCCCTTCGGACGGGACGCTCTACGCCGACGCTTCCTGCGCCCTGTACACTGCTTTGGTGGAGAGCGAACGCAATGAACAGGCTGCTGCGATGACCGAAGAGGTCAAACGCATCGTTTCGGGAGAAAACATGGCCAAGGTGCTGTACTATCAGGCGCTGTTGCTCTACCGCCAGGGACAGTACGACCGCTCGGTGGAAACGATCTCCAAACTGGCGCAGGAATACCCGATGTACAAGTACATCGGTTCGCGGGGGCTGCTGCTGATGGCGCAGAACTTCTACGCACAGGGCGATCCGTACCAGGGCGGATACATCCTGGACAACGTGATAGCCAACACTACCTATCCGGACATCCGCGAGGAGGCCCAGGTACTCAAGCAGTTCATGGACAGCCAAAACGCCGCCTCCTCCCCGCAGGAAACGCCGACACAGGAAAATCAAACAAACGACGCAATATGAAAAACAAGTTCCTATTTCTCTTCTCGGCCGTAGCATGCACGGTCGTAGCGGGATATTCCCAGACAACCGACAAAAACCGGATCCCCTCCGAGGTGATCTCGGTGGAAAAAGGATACGACCCGCAGGTAAAAGCGGGCAGCAAAACGCCGTTCTCGCCGGATGAATCGCCCGAGAGCAGCACGAAACTCCCGGTAAGCTACCGCACGGATGCCGAAGCCGCCCAGTTCGACTTTACCGCTTCGAGCGTAGCTGCCTTAGTAATGGACGGTCAGGTCCCCGCAGCCCTGTATCCCAACTACCTCAAGGGCGGGATCGGCTACAACCTGTCCACCCTGCTGGAAGGGTATTATTCCCACTCGTGGGAAAAGAACACGTTCGGAGCGGCGCTGAACCACGACCGGGCCGAGCGGAAACTCGACTTTTTGACCGACAACAGCGTCTTCAACCACACGGACGCTTCCCTCTCCTTCAAGCATACCGCCGGACGTTACGACCTGGGCGTTTATGCCAACTATGCCTACAACGCCTTTACCAACAACGGCTCCCGCCTGGCGGAGGAATACACCAGCGCGCTTCCGCTCATCCTGCGGCACAACGAGATCACCGGCGGGGTGTTCATCCGTTCGCATTCGGGTTACCGGGCGTTCGACCACCTCAACCTCGAGGCTTCGTACCTCAACGGTCCCAACAAGACGGGCGATTCCTACGTAAAGGCCTCGGCCGGATTTTATTTCCCGGTCAAGAAACTGATGTTCTCCTTGGATGTGGCAGGGGCTTACTACCACAACAAGTGGGTGAGCGAACCCTATGACATCTTCCTCTCCGGCGGCTCTTCGGCACAGCCCGCTACCCAAACGCAGGATTTCGAGCACCTGATGGCTACTCCGGCCCTGTCCTACAAGTCCGACCGACTGGACCTGTACATCGGTGCGCGGATGGAAGTGATGGCCGGCAGCCGGATCGACACCAAATTCCACATCATGCCCGAGGTAAAGGCTTCGTACTCGATCGTCGAAGGTCTGTTGAGCGTGTACGGACGACTGGAAAGCGGCTACCAGGTCCAGAACACCGCTTCCCTGCTGCACGAAAACCCCTTCGTCGGACCGCTGACAAGCGCCTTCTATTCGCGAGAGAAATTCAAGGCCCAGATCGGACTTTCGGGCGTATTCTCGTCTTCGTTCCGCTACGAGATCAGCGCCGCCTACGGCCAGACGGACAACGCTCCGGCGTGGATCAACTATCGCCAGATCGCGGGCAACGGATACCTCTCGTACTACGTTCCGGGTTGGGACAACATCCAGGTATTCGACCTGAAGGTCTCGGGAGACTACACCATCAATCCTTCGCACCGCATCAGCGCCTTCGCCCAGTATCTGCACGGCAGCTCCGACACGTTCTCCTCGGCACTCTACACGCCGGACTTCCGCATCGGCGCTTCCTACCGGGGACAGGTGCTGCGGGATCGCATCGGGCTTTCGGGACGCATCGTGTACAACGGGGCTTCCAAAGGTTATGAAGTGATCGACATCTCGGAACAGGAAGTCGATGTGGACGGATACGTCGAATTCCAGGCCGAGGCATCGTACCGTTTTGCCGACCACTGGAGCCTGTTCGCCCAGGCCAACAATACGATCGACGGCCGGACAGTCCGTTTCTACGGATACGACTGGTGCGGAACGCGCGCACTGGTCGGCGTACGGTTCAACTTCTAAACAAACAGGGAGGGCGATGCGGTACTTTCTCGAGTTTTCCTACCTGGGCACTGTGTTTTCGGGCTGGCAAAGCCAGCCCGAAAACCAGGGTTTGGGCATTCAGACAGTCTTCGAGGATGCTTTGGGAAAACTCCTGCGGGAGCCGGCGAAACTCACCGCCGCCGGACGCACCGACACCGGCGTACACGCCGAGCAGATGTTCGCCCACTTCGACTGCACGCGACCGATCGCCTGCCCGCAGGACTTCTGCCGCCATCTGAACGGAATCCTTCCGCCGGACATCGCCATCCGGCGCGTATTTCAGGTCCGGGAGCAGGCGCACGCCCGTTTCGACGCCTCCCGTCGCCAATACAAGTACTTTCTCCACACCCGGAAAGACCCCTTCCGCCGACAGACCAGCTACTACTATCCTTACAGCACTCCGCTGGACCTCCCGGCCATGAACCGTGCCTGCGGAATCCTACGGGAGTACGAGGATTTCCAGTGTTTCTCCAAAGTAGAAACCGACGTGAAGACCTTCCTCTGCCGCGTGGAAGAAGCGCATTGGGACTCCCCCGAGCCGCACCGTCTGGCCTTTACCATCACGGCCGACCGTTTCCTGCGCAACATGGTCCGCGCCATCGTGGGAACGATGCTGGAGATAGGCCGCGGAAAACGCTCGCCCGAGAGCCTGCGCGGGATCATCGAAAGCCACGACCGCCGGCAGGCCGGGATGTCGGCCCCTGCACAAGGGCTCTTCCTCTGGCAGGTGGAATACCCTTGGGAAAATATCTTGCCGTAACTCGAGGAACCTTGCCTCCTAAACGGAAGAGGCGGGGACGATAATCGTCC
>DVLY01000175.1 GCA_018715295.1 Candidatus Merdimorpha stercoravium
CCTCGGCCGCATCGATCGTAAAAGCATCGCCCGGAGCGATCGCCCCGGCGACGATCTGCTGCGCTACCACATCCTCCACCAGCGTCTGCAAAGCCCGTTTGAGCGGCCGCGCGCCGAACTGCCGGTCGTATCCCTGCTGCACGATCAACTCCCGCGCCGCCTGCGACACCGCCATCCGGTATCCCAGCGCCTCCACCCGGGACAAAATCTCCCGAAGCTCGATGTCGATAATCCGCTCCACGTCCTCGCGCTCCAGGGAAGAAAACATCACCACCTCGTCGATGCGGTTGACGAACTCCGGGGCAAAGGTGCGGCGAAGCGCCGCCTGGATCGTCTTCCGCTCGTCGTCGGCCACTTGAGCGCGCCGCGCGGAGGTATCGAAGCCCACACCCTGACCGAAATCCTTCACCTGCCGGGCCCCTACATTGGACGTAAGGATCAGGATCGTGTTGCGAAAATCGACCCTCCGCCCCAGACTGTCCGTTACAAACCCTTCGTCGAATATCTGGAGCAGGATATTGTACACATCCGGATGCGCCTTTTCGATCTCGTCGAGCAGCACCACGCAGTAGGGATGGCGACGCACCTTTTCGGTCAGCTGCCCCCCTTCCTCGTAACCGACGTATCCCGGAGGGGCGCCCACCAGGCGCGAAACGGCAAATTTTTCCATGTACTCGCTCATGTCCACCCGCACCAATGCCTGCGGCGAATCGAACAATTCCCCGGCCAGGACCTTGGCCAGTTGCGTCTTTCCCACCCCGGTCTGTCCCAGGAAGATGAACGTCCCGATGGGTCGGTTCGGGTCTTTGAGACCCGCCCGGTTGCGGATGATGGCGCGAACCACCTTGTCCACGGCCTGATCCTGCCCGATGAGTTTCTCCTTGATCCGCTCGCCCAGATGCGACAAACGTTCGCTTTCGCTCCCCCCGATGCGGCGCACCGGCACCCCGGAGATCATCGACACCACCTCGGCCACATCGTCCTCGGTTACTGTCTGGGGATGCTCCTTCATCTGCTCTTCCCACTGCTTTTCGCGCGCACCGAGGTGCTTGTCCAGATCGTGTTCCAAGTCCCGGAGACGGGCCGCCGTCTCGAAATCCTGCGCCGCGACAGCCTGCTCTTTCCGCCGGTGGACATCCTCCAGTTCCTGCCCAAGGGTAGCGACCTCTTCGGGCACCTCGATGTGGGAAAGGTGTACCCGAGAACCCGCCTCGTCCAAGGCATCGATGGCCTTGTCGGGCAGAAAACGGTCGTTCACGTACCGCACGGTCAAGTCCACGCAAGCACGCAAGGCCTGGTCCGTATAGCGGACATTGTGGTGTTGCTCGTAACGCTCCTTGATGTTTTCGAGGATTTCGAGTGTCTGCTCGGCCGAGGTCGGCTCGACCAGCACTTTCTGGAAACGCCGTTCCAGGGCCCCGTCTTTCTCGATGTACTGGCGGTATTCGTCCAGGGTCGTAGCGCCGATCACCTGGACTTCTCCCCGTGCCAACGCCGGCTTGAACATGTTGGACGCATCGAGCGAACCAGCCGCCCCCCCGGCACCCACCAGGGTATGGAGTTCGTCGATAAAGAGGATCACGTCGGGATTCTTTTCCAGTTCGTTCATCACGGCCTTCATCCGCTCCTCGAACTGCCCCCGGTATTTCGTCCCGGCCACCAACGAACCCAGGTCGAGGGTTACCACCCGTTTGTCGAACAGGATGCTGGGCACCTGGCGGCGGACGATGCGCAAGGCCAGGCCTTCGACGATGGCCGACTTGCCCACACCCGGTTCACCGATGAGCAGCGGGTTGTTCTTCTTGCGGCGCGAAAGGATCTGGCAGACCCGCTCGATCTCCCGCACGCGTCCCACCACCGGGTCCAGTTTGTCTTCGCGGGCGCGTTGGGTCAGGTCGCGGCCGAAATTGTCCAGCACCGGTGTCTTGCTCTTGGGGGCGCGGGGATCGCCTTCCTGTACGGAAGTCGTTGACGTGAAGGACGGCTCGCCGTCCTGCTCGTCGTCCGGATAATCGGCCGATCCGTAGGAGGCTTCCGCCGAGTCCGCGGCGAAACCGTCGCTCTCCCCGGTGAGCTGGTGTTTGTAGTCGGAGGAGAGTTTCTCGTAACTCAAGTGGTTCTGCTCGAACACCCGGGATACCGGGTCATCCTGATTGCGCAGGATGCTCAAAAGGATGTGTACCGGGGCGATCTTGGGTTCCTTGTACAGGCGCGCCTGGAGGTAGCTCAACTTCAAGGCGCGGGAGGCTTGCGGATTGAAATCCACCTCCTCGGGCAGGATTTGCGTGCCGGGTGCGGGGAGGGGGCGCAGCGTTTCAAAGGCGCGCCGCAGCCGTTCGATGTCGATGCCGTTGTCCTTGAGCAGGTCCAGCACCGTCCGGTTGCCCTGGCGCAGGATGCCCAGGGCGATATGCTCCGTTCCTATCGAGGCATACCCCAAACGCAAGGCTTCCTGCTGGGAATACCGTATGGCGTTGATGGCTGCCGTAGAAAAGTTTTCGTCCATTTTTCCTTCTCGGAAGCCGATGGGTGGCTTCCCGTCGTTTTGTCTCCGTTTTTATCTCTCGTACTTGCCCCCGGCCGACAAAAAAAGACAAAGGCGCATCGCTGCGATACCACCCCTGTCTTTTCCGCCTGCAAAAGGCCGATACCCGTCTTTGGGCGGAAAGTCCCTCCGCCGCGTTCCCCGGGCGCGGGATTATTCCTGGTCGTCGTCCTGGTCGGGAGTCGCTACGGGCTGCACCTGGTAGGACAGTTTGTCGATGCCCACGATGGGATAGAAAGCCTCGCGCGCTCCCTCGACGTAGAGCTTCATCTTGCGGATGCTTTTGAGTTTGCTCGAATTGAACTTGAACGTCTGCCATCCCTCGCGGATGTAGGGGCGTTCGGGCAGGGAAAAGTTGGCGATGTACATTTCTTTCGATCCCAACAACTCCCCGTCTTCATCATACCCTTCGGCCACCAGGAGCATGTAGTCGCCCTGGTCCATGCTCATCCCCGGGACGTTTTGCCCTTCCGGATCCGTATAGCCGTTTTTCATGCAATGCAAAGTGAGCGCCGAAGGCACGATGGTGAGCGAATCGGGATTGACCGGGCGGTTGAACACGATCTCGACGGCATTTTCCGCACCGTACCCCAAGTGGGCGAACACCATGTTGCCCCGTCCCGAGCTCTCGGCCGGATACAGCTGCCAGGAGAGGAGGTCGGCGGGCGGATTGGCCATATCGGGAGCCGGATGGTTGCTCATGGCAAAGCCGTTCCACTTTATCGAGGCTCCCACAGCCGCCGTTCCCGGAAAATCCACAAAGGAAAACGAAAGGTTCTCCCCGTATTTCTCCCCATCCTGCGGAAGTTCTACGGAATTAAAGTCCAAACGATTGTTGTCATAAGCCACCGACATGCTGTAGGTACTCAAATACAGCCCGTCTTCCGAAACGACCGTTACCTTGGCATTGTCGCCCAGGTCGCGCTTTACGCCCGATTCGGAGCCTTCGTTCATGATGGTGGCCCCTTGCGAAATGGTAAAGATGGGGGTC
>DVLY01000176.1 GCA_018715295.1 Candidatus Merdimorpha stercoravium
AAGTCGTTCTTCTCGCGCGCCAGTTCCAGGAACTTGTCCTCTACCTTCTTGAAATCGGCCTCGGTAAATTTCTCCTGGCCGAAATCGATGTCGTAATAAAAGCCGTTCTCGATCGCCGGACCAATGGTCAGTTTGGCCTCGGGATAAAAACGGAGGATCGCCTGGGCCAGCACGTGTGCCGAAGAATGCCAAAAGGCGCGTTTTCCGGCTTCATCGTCCCAGGTGTACAACACCAGCGAAGTATTTTCGTTCAGCGGGGTGGTTACCTCGATGGTCTTTCCGTCGGCCGAAGCCGAGATGACGTTGCGCGCCAAGCCTTCGCTGATACTGCGGGCTACTTCATACGGGGTTACTCCCTCGGGGTATTCTTTCTTTCTCCCGTCCGGGAAGGTTATCTCTATCATGTTCTCTTGCCTTTATATAAACGGTACAATGAGCCTGCAAATTTAATATTTTTCCATGAAAATGAAAAAACGCCGCCGCCTTTTTGCCTGCTGCGGCGACATTTTTCCGCGCACTTTTCCAAAACGCAGCAAAGGGCCGAGCACCGGACGAACCCTCACCGCAAAAAGCTCGTTTTTTTTGACAAACAACGACTTTACACAAGAACACAAAAAAAGTCCCGGAAGAAATTCCGGGACTTTTTTCTGCTTGCCAAAAGGCACATCGACTACTGCGCTTTGGTAACCACGCGCTCTTTGATGCGGGCCTTCTTGCCGGTGAGGGCGCGCAGGTAGAAAATACGGGCGCGGCGCACCTTACCGCTCTTGTTGAGTTCGATCTTCTGGATGGCCGGCATGTTGAACGGGAAGATACGCTCCACGCCCACCGTTCCGGACATTTTGCGGATGGTAAAGGTCCGGGTAGCTCCCTGTCCGCGCAGCTGGATCACCACGCCGCGGAAGAACTGGGTACGGGTCTTGTTACCTTCCTTGATTTCGTAATACACCGTGATCGTGTCGCCGGCGCGGAATTCGGGAAATTCCTTTTTCTCTACGAACGAGTCCTGTACGTACTTGATTAAGTCCATTTTGGGATTGAAAGATTAGACATTAAACTCCACAGCCAACATACACGTCCCTCGCCAGAGGTTGGTCGGGGTCCCGGCTCCGCGGGCGCTTTGCGCACTCCCCGGCTACCGAGGCTGCAAATTTACGATTTTTTCCTGTTTTCCAAACATTCCCGCCGTTTTTCCGGCATTTTTTCCTCCCCACAGGATTTTTCCCCTTGCCGAAAGGGGGAAAACGGCTCTTCCTCCTACCAAAGCAGGCATCGAACCTACCGCCGCGCCAACTCCGCGGCGATGTACGGCGCGGTGTACGACTCCCGGCACCGGATGAGGTCTTCGGGGGTACCGGCAAAGACCAGATTGCCCCCGCCTTCGCCCCCTTCGGGACCGAGGTCGATCACGTAGTCGGCGCATTTGATCACATCGGGATTGTGCTCCACCACCACGATGCTGTGTCCCCGGGCGATGAGCGAATCGAACGCCGCCAGGAGCTTCTTGATGTCGTGGAAGTGCAGTCCGGTGGTCGGCTCGTCGAAGATGAACAGGGTGCGCACCCCGGTCTTGCCCTTTCCCAGGAACGAGGCCAACTTGATGCGCTGCGCTTCCCCGCCCGAGAGAGTCGAGGAAGGTTGCCCGAGCTGGACATACCCCAACCCCACGTCGGAGAGCGGCTGCAGCTTTTCGACGATGCGGCGGTTACCATGGCGGGTGAAAAAGTCGATGGCTTCGTCCACCGTCATGTCGAGAATGTCCGAGATGTTCTTGTCCCGGTACTTCACCTCCAGCACTTCGCGTTTGAAGCGTTTGCCCCCGCAGGCTTCGCACGGCAGATGCACATCGGCCATGAACTGCATCTGCACCACCACTTCCCCGTCGCCCTTGCACACCGGACAGCGGCCCTTGTCCACATTGAAACTGAAGTGCTGGGCGGAAAATCCCCTCAGCTTTGCCAAAGGCTGGGCGGCAAACAAATCGCGGATCTCGTCGTAGGCCTTGACATAGGTAACGGGGTTGGAACGCGAAGACTTCCCGATGGGGTTCTGGTCCACCATCTCGACTGCGGCCAAAGCATCCAGATCGCCCGAAACGCCGGTACAGTCCCCCACCCGCAGCGAAGATTCGTGGTAATGCCGCGCCAGAGCGGGATACAGGATGCCGTTTACCAGCGTGGATTTCCCGCTGCCCGACACCCCGGTTACCACCGTGAGCATTTCCAGGGGGAAACGCACGTCGATGCCCTTCAGGTTGTTCTCGCGCGCGCCCTTGACTTCGATATAACGGCGCACCGGACGGCGGGAGGCGGGCACTTCGATCTTTTCCTGATAACGCAGGTAACGCGCCGTGAGCGAATCGCTCTGCGCCAACTCGGACGGCGGACCGCAAAAGACGACCTCTCCACCGTGGATTCCCGCCTCGGGACCGACGTCCACCAACAGGTCGCAGGCCTGCATCACTTCCCGGTCGTGTTCCACCACAATGACCGTATTGCCGATGTCCCGCAATTTCTTCAGCACGGAGATAAGCCGGTCGGTATCCCGTTGGTGCAAGCCGATGGAGGGCTCGTCCAGGATGTACATCGAACCCACCAGGGAACTTCCCAGGGACGTGGCCAGGTGGATGCGCTGGGATTCCCCACCCGAAAGGGTCGAGGAGGCTCGGTTGAGCGTCAGATACCCCAGACCTACCTCGCGCAGGAAACCGATCCGCCGGCGGATTTCCGTCAGGATGCGCGAGGCGACCTTCTGCTGATACTCCGACAGGGTGAGTGCATTGAAAAACTCGCCCAACCGATCCAGCGGCCAGTCCACCAGTTCGGGGAGGCTGCGGCCGCCCACCCGGACATAGCCGGCCTCCGGCCGCAGCCGCTTGCCGTGGCACACCGGACATACGGTTTTTCCCCGGTAGCGCGCCAGCATGATGCGGTAGTGCATCTTGTAGTTGTCCCGCTGGAGCATGGCAAAGAAGTCGTCGATGCCCTTGAAATATTTCGTACCGTGCCACAGCTGGTCTTTCTGCTGGGGCGTGAGTTCGCAGTACGGCGTGTGGATGGGAAAGCCGGAGCGTTCGGCGGTATCGACCACCGCCTGCCGCCACTGCCCCATTTTCTCGCCCCGCCAGGGCGCTACGGCCTGCTGATAGACCGAAAGCGAGGTGTCGGGCACCACCAGTGCCGGGTCGATGCCCATCACCTTTCCGTATCCTTCGCATTCGGGGCAGGCGCCCAGCGGGTTGTTGAACGAAAACAGGTGTTCGGTCGGTTCGATAAAATCGATGCCGTCGGCGCGGAATGCATCGGAAAATGTCCGGACCGTTCCCGTGCGGACTTCCGCTACCTGCATCGTTCCATGGCCTTCGTAAAAAGCGGTGGATACCGAGTCGGCCAAACGGGCCAAGGCTCCTTCGTCCGTCGTGGCTTCGGCGCGGTCCACCACCAGGAGGAAACGGTCGAGGTCCTTCTCTACCGAAAAAGCCACCAGGTCGGCCAGTTTGACCACCTTTCCTTCCAGTTTGATCCGGGAATACCCTTGGGCGTTGAGGGCGGCCACGGCCTGCGAAAAGGTCCTCCCGGAGGGGATGCGGTACTCCGCTTCGATCTCGATGGGCGTGCCGGCGGGCAGGCTGCGGATGTAGTCGATCACGTCGCTCACCTGCTCGCGTTGCACCAGTTGTCCGCTCACCGGGGAATACGTCTGCCCGATGCGGGCGTAAAGCAACTTGAGGTAGTCGTACACTTCGCTCGCGGTGCCCACAGTAGAACGCGGATTGGCGGTATTGACCTTCTGGCGGATGGCGATAGCGGGCGCGATGCCCTTGATGTACTCCACCTTCGGCTTGTCGATGCGCCCCAGGAACTGACGGGCGTAGGCCGAGAGGCTCTCCACGTACCGGCGCTGCCCTTCGGCATACAAGGTGTCGTAGGCCAGGGAGGACTTCCCGCTGCCCGAAAGCCCGGTGAGCACGATGAACTTGCGATGAGGAAGTGACAAGTCGATGTGCTTGAGGTTGTGCACATCGGCACCTTTGATGAGGATGTATTCGCGGGGGTCGAGTTTGTCCAGGTCCGGAGCCATTCTTTATTTCTTTTTTGAGCCTACAAAGGTACTAAAAAGGCGGGCAATGTCGGTCGAAATAGCCAAAACC
>DVLY01000177.1 GCA_018715295.1 Candidatus Merdimorpha stercoravium
CGTTTTCCCCCACGTCCGCTGCGCTCGCCTTTCCCTGCATTTGGATCATGTAGGATGCGCACTCGGCATCGGCTGCGGGGTGAAAACTCTGTTTTCTCCCTTGCTGCTGCGCTCGCCTTTCACTACATTTGTACAAAAATCAAACGGTTCGGAAATGAAAATCGCCATTTACGGGGCCAATATAAAAAAAGACAACGAATGTTGGCTGGAGGATGTGCTGGAGGCTTTGTCCATGCACGGGGCCGAGTTGTATTTTCATGAGGATACTTTGGAGTACATGCACTCTTTGGAGGTGAAAGCGCCCCGGGGAGCGGGGGTGTACGGCCAAGAGCTGCCTTCCGATACGGATTATATGGTAACCTTGGGCGGCGACGGGACGATCCTTCGTGCGGCGCAACTGGCTTATCGGGCCGATGTGCCCATCGTGGGGATCAACTTGGGAACGCTCGGTTTTATGGCGACGGTGTCCAAGGAACGTGCGCGCGAGGCGATGGAGGTGCTCTTCAGCGGGCGGATGGATTTCGAACGGAAGGTGCTCTTGCAGGTGGAAAGCCCGGCGTTGCCCGAACCGAGGGTGGCGATAAACGAGGTGGTAGTCAGCCGGAAGGACTCCTCGTCGATGATCGGTATCCAGACCCATGTGAACGGACGTTTGCTCGGGACTTACCGGGCGGACGGGCTCATCGTAGCGACGCCGACAGGTTCGACGGGCTATTCGCTCAGCTGCGGGGGGCCGATCGTTTCGACCGATTCGGCTACCTTGGTGCTCACTCCGGTGGCGCCGCACAACCTGAACGTGCGGCCGATGGTGTTCCGCGACGATGTTAAAGTTTTTCTAAAGGTCTCGGGGCGTGAAGACCAGTATTTGCTTTCGGTCGATTCGCGTTTTCAGCCGATGAGGTGGGAGGATGTCATTTCGGTCCGCAAGTCCGAGCGTACCCTCAGAATAGCCAAATTGCCGCATTCCGACTTTTTCCTCACGCTCAAGGAAAAACTGGGTTGGGGGAACGACGGGCGTCAATAAGGACGGCGCCGGAGAGAATATTTTTAGTAAATCATTAAACATATTAACCCTGCCCGCTTGTAACAAATTCGTATATTTGCGAGCATTATGTTCCTTGTGAAGTCGAAATTCCCGTTTCGAGGCGCAGGGGAGTATATTCGTTTTTATGGCGACCGAAATAGATACACTTTCCGGCTCTCTGCCTGTCCATGTGGCTGTGATCATGGATGGAAATGGACGTTGGGCCAAACGTCAGGGTATGATGCGCGTCCTGGGACACCGCAAAGGGGTCGAGGCGGTACGTCGTACGATCGAGGCGGCACGCGAGGAAGGAATCCGGTATTTGACCCTCTATGCTTTTTCGGATGAAAACTGGGCGCGCCCTCGCGCGGAGGTCGAGGCGTTGATGGAACTTTTGGTGTCCAATCTGAAAGCCGAACTGCCTTCTTTCGTCAAAAACGGCATTCGTTTGGAGTCCATCGGCGATGTCTCCCGTTTGCCGGAAGGTGCGGCACGGGAATTGGAACATTGCCGTCGGGAAACGGCCGGAAACAAGGATCTGGTGCTTTCTTTGGCCTTGAGCTACGGCTCGCAGGAGGAGATCCGCCGTTGTATAACGCGGATTGCGGAGCGTGTGGCCCGGGGAGAACTTCGTCCGCAGGACATCGACCGGCAGATGATAGAATCGAATCTCTATACGGCCGGTATGCCGCCGGTGGACCTGCTGATCCGTACCAGCGGGGAGATGCGCCTGAGCAATTTCCTGCTTTGGCAGTCGGCCTACGCGGAGCTGTATTTCACTCCGGTGCTGTGGCCCGACTTTTCCAAAGAGGATTTCCGGGAGGCTTTGCGGGCTTATGCCCGGCGCGAACGCCGTTTCGGACGCACCAGCGACCAATGTGCAAATGACAAAATATAAACAGAACGATAACACCAACACTCGCAGATAAAAGTGAAAAGATTCTATACGGCAGCTTTAGCCTTCCTCGTATCGGTTTTGTCCGTTTCTCTTTCCGCGCAGGTTTTGCCTCAACAGTCGGAAGACAGCAACTTGTACACGATAGCCGGAGTAACGGTTCGAGGGAATTCCTTGTATTCCAGCCAGATCATCGTTCATGAAACGGGGCTTGTCGAAGGATCGCAGGTGCGGATACCGGGCGAGCAGATCAGTTCGGCGATCCGTCGGTTGTGGAAGCATGGGCTGTTCGACAATGTGGAGATCTATGTGGATCGTGTCGAGGGGGATAAGGTTTATCTGGATATCGAAGTCCAGGAGCGTACGCCGATCACCCGTTTGCAGTATGTGGGGGTAAGTCGGACAATGCAGGAGGATTTGGCGAAAGACTTGACCTTGAATGCCAACCAAAAGGTGAGCGAGGATTTGATCCAGTCGGTGAAGAACTATATCGAGAAACGCTATGTCAAACGCGGATTCCTCTCGGCCAAGGTAACGGTGGAAGTAACCCCCGATACGCTTCGCGAGAATGGCGGTGTACATATGAAGGTTATCTTGGACAAGGGCGAGAGAGTTCGAATAAACAGTATCAACTTCCAGGGCAACCAGGTGCTTACCGCCGACCAACTGCGCAAAGCGATGAAGGATACCAAGCAGATCAAGCACCTTAATATCTTCAAGCAATCCAAACTGGTAGAGGACAAGTACGAGGACGACCTGAAGAATATCGTCGAAAAGTACAAGACCCTGGGATACCGTGATGCGAGGGTGGTAGGAGATACCATTACCTGGAACAAGGGGGACAATACCTTGGACATCAATATTGCGATCGATGAAGGTAACAAGTACCACTACCGTTCGATAAAATTCCTGGGCAACAGTAAGTTCTCGACCGAACAGCTGAAAACAATTCTGGGGATCAAGGAGGGAGATGTGTACAACGGTGAACTCCTGGCCAAGCGCATCAGCGGTTCGAAGGATGGACGCGATATTCAGAGTCTGTACATGGACAACGGATACCTCTTTGCCCAGATCATGCCGGTGGAGGTGAGTGCCGACCGGGATTCGATCGACCTGGAAATCCGTATCATCGAATACGACAAGGCTTATATCAACCGCGTAACGGTCAAGGGGAATACCCGTACTTTCGATGAGATCATCTATCGTGAACTGACTACCAAGCCTGGCGACCTGTTCTCCAAGACCGCTATCATGCAGAGCCAGCAGCGTATCGGCGCCCTCGGTTTCTTCGACGGAGAGAACATCGGTATCGACCCCAAACCCAACCTTTCGACCGGAACGGTGGATATCGACTACACGGTTGTGGAGAAGAACTCTTCGCAGATCGAACTGCAAGGCGGCTGGGGCGGCGGTATGTTTATCGGTACGGTAGGATTGTCGTTCAACAACTTCTCGACCCGCAATCTGTTCAACAAAAAGGCGTGGAAACCGCTTCCGATGGGACAGGGACAGACTTTCTCGCTCCGTTTCCAGGCGGCGCAGGGCTATACTTCCTATCAGATGTCCTTCATGGAACCATGGATCGGGGGACGCCGTCCTTTGTCGATCACCACGTCGTTCTACTACACCAAGCAGGAGGCC
>DVLY01000011.1 GCA_018715295.1 Candidatus Merdimorpha stercoravium
CCCGCCACCATCATGACCGACCCCGTAACGGCCGACCATGTATACCTGCTTCCCCTGACGGTCAAATCCATCGAAAAGATCCTCTCCGAACAAAAAATCGACGCCGTACTGCCCACCATGGGCGGCCAGACGGCGCTCAACCTGGCCATCGAAGCCCAGGAAAAAGGCGTGTGGGAAAAGTACGGCGTGGAACTCATCGGCGTGGACATCGATGCGATCAACATCACCGAAGACCGCGAACAGTTCCGCCAGTTGATGGCCAAGATCGGCGTGGGAACCGCCCCGTGCAAGATCGCGCGTTCGTACCTCAAGGGCAAGGAGATCGCTCAGGAATTCGGCTTTCCGCTGTGCATCCGTCCCTCGTTCACCCTGGGCGGTACGGGTGCTTCGCTCGTGTACGACAAGGAAAAATTCGAGGACCTGCTCCAACGCGGCCTGGAAGCCTCGCCCATCCACGAAGTGCTCATCGACAAAGCACTGATGGGTTGGAAGGAGTTCGAGTTGGAGCTCTTGCGCGACAAGAACGACAACGTGATCATCATCACCACCATCGAGAACCTCGACCCGATGGGTATCCATACCGGCGACTCGATCACCATCGCGCCGGCCATGACCCTCTCCGACCGCACGTTTCAGCGCATGCGCGACATGGCCATCCGCATGATGCGCGCCATCGGCAACTTCTCCGGCGGGTGCAACGTACAGTTCGCCGTCTCGCCCGACGAGAAGGAAGAGATCGTCGCCATCGAGATCAACCCGCGCGTATCGCGCTCTTCGTCCCTGGCCTCGAAAGCCTCGGGATACCCCATTGCCAAAATCGCCACCAAACTGGCCATCGGCTACACGTTGGACGAACTCCAGAACCAGATCACCAAGACCACCTCGGCGCTCTTCGAACCGACCCTGGACTACGTCATCGTCAAGATCCCCCGTTGGAATTTCGACAAGTTCGAAGGGGCGGACCGCACCCTGGGCCTGCAGATGAAGTCGGTGGGCGAAGTGATGGCCATCGGACGCTCGTTCCAGGAAGCCATCCAGAAGGCCGCCCAGTCGCTCGAGATCAAGCGTTCGGGCATCGGCGCCGACGGCAAGGACCTCAAGGATCAGGACGTGATCCTCGACAAACTCAAACACCCCTCGTGGGACCGCATCTGGGCCGTTTCCGACGCCATCAAAATGGGGATTTCCCTGCGCAAGATCCACGACATCACCCAGATCGACATGTGGTATCTCAAACAGTTCGAGGAAATGGCCCGCACCGAAGCCCTGGTAGCCGAATACACCGTCGACACCATTCCCCGCAAGGTGCTGCTCGAAGCCAAGATGAAAGGCTTTGCCGACCGGCAGATCGCCCACCTGATGGGCTGCAAGGAAAGCCAGGTGCACGCCCGCCGGATGGAACTGAACATCCACCGCGTGTGGAAACTGGTCGATACTTGTGCCGCGGAATTCGCCGCCCACACCCCGTACTACTACTCGACCTTCGAGAACGATACCGTCCAGGACGGGAAGACCTTCTCGGCCAACGAGAGCATACGCAGCGACCGCAAGAAAGTCGTGGTGCTGGGTTCCGGCCCCAACCGCATCGGACAGGGCATCGAGTTCGACTACTGCTGCGTGCACGGCGTACTGGCGGCCAAGGAATGCGGCTACGAGACCATCATGATCAACTGCAACCCGGAGACCGTTTCGACCGACTTCGACACGTCGGACAAACTGTACTTCGAACCGGTATTCTGGGAACACATCTACGACATCATCTGCCATGAAAAACCCGAAGGGGTGATCGTCCAGCTGGGCGGTCAGACGGCACTGAAACTGGCCGAAAAACTGGACCGCTTCGGGATCAAGATCATCGGCACTTCGTACGACGCACTGGATTTGGCCGAAGACCGGGGACGTTTCTCGGCATTGCTGCGCGAATCGCGGATCCCCTTCCCCGAATACGGTGTGGTGGAAAATGCCGACCAGGCGCGCGAACTGTCCGCCAAGATCGGCTTCCCGATGCTGGTGCGCCCCTCGTACGTGCTGGGCGGACAAGGCATGAAGATCGTGATCAACGAAGAGGAACTGGAAGAACACATCGTCGAACTGAACAAAAACATCCCGGGCAACCGCATCCTGATCGACCACTACCTCGACGGGGCGATCGAAGCCGAAGCCGATGCCATCTGCGACGGAAAAGACGTGTACATCATCGGGGTCATGGAGCACATCGAACCCTGCGGTATCCACTCGGGCGACTCCAACGCGGTGCTTCCTCCGTTCAACCTGGGCGAATTCGTCATGCAGCAGATCATCGACCACACCAAGACGATCGCTGTCAAACTGCATACCGTCGGGCTGATCAACGTCCAGTTCGCCATCAAGGACGACATCGTGTACATCATCGAGGCCAATCCGCGCGCTTCGCGTACCGTGCCGTTCATTGCCAAGGCTTACCACGAACCGTACGTCAATTACGCCACCAAGATCATGCTGGGAGTCAACAAACTCTCCGACTTCCACTTCCATCCCACGCGCCATGGCTATGCCATCAAGCAACCGGTCTTCTCCTTCAACAAGTTCCCGGGCGTAAACAAAAACCTGGGACCGGAGATGCGTTCCACGGGCGAGTCGATCCTCTTTATCGACGACCTGCACGACGACCAGTTCTACGACATCTATGCGCGGCGCACGATGTACCTGAAGCGCTGACGGTTCAAACCCGCGATATACTACTTCGGGGCGGAAGGTCTTACCTTCCGCCCCGAATTTTTCCCGTTCCACCCTCACTGAAAAAAAAAGGGAATAATACATCTCACCCACCTTTTATCCCATTCTCCCTTACTTACTTACCCACTACAAACACAAACCTCCCTGCCGGACGAGGCCGCAGGGAGGTCTTTTTATAAAACGACTGTCGGAAGTGCAGGAAAACCTGTCCCAAGCATCCCTCGGGCGGACGTATGCCGACGGGCTTAACCGGAGAAAGAGACTCATTTCCCTGCCTTGTAAGCCTGGAAATCCGCCGTATCGTAAAACTGAGCTACCGTCTTGTACTCGCCGCCGTCCCGGCTTTCGGAAATCCCGATCGTGATCATCTTTCCCGCCAGGCGCCAACGATACACCTGCACGATGTAGCCCGGTTCCAAGCCCGTGGAACGCGGCATACCGTTGTCGGTGGTGGGCTTGCCATAAGTACGGCCAAAATAGTCGCGGAGGTTAGCTACCTCACTACGGATCTCGGTCTCGTAACGCGACACCGGTTTGTACAGGTCGTCCGCCGTGGTGATGTCCACCCGGTAGAGCCGGTCCTGGTAAAAGAACAGGGTAACGCGATAGGTGAGCTCCCCTATTTTTTCCTGAAAGTTGCTGATGGCCGGGGTATCCTTGTCCAGAAACCAATCCTTGAACTGCGGCAAAGCCGCCACCTGGTCGAAACTCATGCCGAACTCCGCCGTACCGTACGCCGTCTTGACCGGTGCTTTCGGAGTCGGAGCCTGTTGGGTTATCAGAACCGTAGCAGGCGCAACAGCCTCCGTCGAAGTTTGAGTAGCTCCGGAAGGGGATTTGCATCCCGCCGAAAGGGCGAGCGGGGCAAACAGCAAAACCAATAAAGTCTTCATGCGATTCGGTAAATATAAATTATTTCTTTCTTCCTCTTTTGTCCTCTTTTCGTTCCGTCCTCAACGCGGAGTGCGGCAGAAGAGCACGGGCACTTTCTCCTCCTCCATCTCGACCTCCAGATGGTTGAACCGGCCGCCCACCTCCCCGTCCACCTGCAAGGTGGTAACGCGGGATATGTCCACGCTGGCCCTGCGACCCGAGACGCAGAAATAGTTGTCGTACTTCATTTCGTTGAAAAACTTGGTCCAGCCGGCGCGCACCACGGCTCCCAGATTGATCCGCCCGATGACGATGACCTCGAAACGGTTGTCGAACGGATTGCCTTTCACGTTGAACGTCAGTCCCGACCCGTACCGCGTCCCGTTGGCAATGGCCAGCATCGCCCCTTTCTTCTCGTACTGCTTGCCGTCCACCGTGAAGCGGAAACGGTAGGTCTCCTGCGCCCGCACCGCCCCGAACAGATATTTGGCATAGGTGAGGATGCCCCGGTTCTTGTCCTGCTCGTAAGCCTTGACCAACTGGGCGTTCAGGCCGATGTCCGCCACATGCATGGAGTCGATCCCGTTGATCCGCACCAGGTCCAGGTTGCGGGTATGGTAAGTAGCCATCAGCATCTCGAAGCTCTCCCAGGGCGACTCGCCCGAAGGCAGGTCTTCCCGCATCCCGTTGGCCGAACCCATCGGGATATACGCTACGGGGATCCCCATTCCCTTGACCGCCGAGCAAATCTCGCGGAACGTCCCGTCGCCCCCCACCGAGAACACCCGGTCGGGCGCATAGGCTTCGACCCGCCGACGGATCTTTTCGGCGTCCTGCTGCCCGGAGGTATAGAAAAACTCGTAATCTATTCCGTAAGTATAACAATAGTCGTTGATGTTATTCACAAAATAACTTTTATCTTTACCTCCGGATATAGGGTTTACAACGTATAGGACTTTCATAGTCGTTACCAGTAAGAAAACCATCTCGTGGAAAGGCACATTCCGATACTGACGTATTACAGCTACCTTTCGGTGGGCAAGTACATACGGTTTGCCGGCACCATCCTGCGCGCTCCTGCGGACATGTTGTATATCGGAGACGAAAATACGACTTTTCAGCATATAAAAAACCTCTATAAGCTCTATACTCCTCATTTTTTCAAAAATGCGATGCTCGAGGTGCGCTACCGGGGGTATTTCACCTTGTGCAACATCGACTACAAAGGCAACTTCGTGGTGCCCCTGCCGGAAGAGAGCGAGGAATTCCTCATCGACGACATCCGCATCCGCCTGATCATCGACAATTTCGGCTATACGGTCTACGCCCCCAACCTGTTCCACGAACGCCTCTACATCAGCGACTACAAATACGGACTGATCACCGATATCGACGATACCATCCTGCATACCGGAGCAACGACCCTCTTCACGCGGCTCAAGCAGATCATCTTCACCCGCCCGGACGAACGGCGCTCGATCGAAGGGATGCCCGACGTGTACCGCCGATTGGCTGCCGACGGAGCCAAGATCTTCTACGTATCCAACAGCGAAGCCAACCTGTTCCCGGTCATCTCCACCTTCCTGCACAGCCACCGTTTCCCCCAGGGAGCGTGCTTTCTGCGCAAGAACAAACTCCTGTCCTACTTCCTGCACCACAAGAAGGGGCATCGTTCCCCCATCTCGCACAAACTGCGCGTGATCTCCATGCTGATGCGCACCCAGCCCAAGAAACGCTTCATCCTGGTGGGCGACAACGGCCAGCACGACCCCGTCATCTACAAAGAAGTGATCCGGCGATTCCCGGGGCGGGTAAGCTACGTCTTCCTGCGGGACATCCACAACAAGATAGGCCTCAAACGCCAATGCTGGGACGGAGTACCGGTGCTGTTTTACAGTTCGCTCAACGACATCAAAGGATTCATCTCCACCCGGTTGAATGCCGATTTTTCCTGACAAAACACACAGACACTTGCACTCGGACATGACTGCATACGACAAGACTTTCGACGACATACGCCCTTTCACCGACCAGGAGGCCATCGCCGCCCTCCCGAAAGCCATCCGCATCCCCTACCTGGAACAAGTGATCCGGTACGGTCTGCCGGATCTCACCCCGGAACAACTCAAAAGCCTGATCGCTTCGTGCACCTGCGTGCGCGATTTTATCGAAAAAGCCATCTACCCGGCCGTACAGCGCCTGTTGGACCAGACCTCCGAAGGGGTCGTCTTCCGCGGTTTGGGGGCATTGGACAAGGACAAAGGCTATCTCTTCCTGTCCAACCACCGGGACATCGTCATGGACTCAGTCATTCTGAACTACGGCCTGTACATCCAGGGCATGCCCCTGGCACAAAGCGCCATCGGCAACAACCTGGTCCCCGACGAAAACCTGCTGACGATCTCCCGCATCAACAAAAACTTCGTCGTACGCCGCGACCTCTCCCCGCGCGAGACCTTGGTTTTTTCCAAGAAACTGTCGCAATACATCGGCTACGTGCTCTCCCAGGCAGGCGACTCCGTCTGGCTGGCACACCGCGAAGGCCGGGCCAAGGACGGCGACGACCGCACCCAAGCGGGAGTGATCAAGATGCTGACCCTCGCTTCCCGGGGCGGCGACCTGGTGGACTACCTCCGGAGCCTGCGCATCGTCCCGATGGCCATCTCCTACCAATGGGACGCCACCGACGCGCTGAAGGTCCGCGAACTGCTGGCCAAACGATCGGGCGTGAAGTACGTCAAAGCTCCGGGCGAAGACCTGCACTCCATCATTACCGGTATTACCGGCTGCAAAGGGGGCATCTGTGTGGCAATGGGCGACGCCCTGAACGAAGAACTCGAACCCCTGCGCACGCTGAACAACGACATGCAGCGCATCCACGCGGTCTGCCACCTGATGGACCGGCACATCCACCGGCTTTTCCACCTTTTCCCCACGCATTACCTGGCAGCCGACCTGTTGGATGGTAGCTCCCATCGGAAGGATCATTACTCGGACGCCGACCGGGAGGCCTTCGAGCAGCGTATCCACACGGTGGCAGCCGCCTGCGGCCAAGACCCCCAGGCGCGGGAAGTCCTGCTGCGCATCTACGCCAACCCGGTGTTCAACCGGGAAAAAACCGAAGAAAACGAAAACGAATGAAAGAAAATAAACTTCCGAAAATCCTGCTGATCTACACCGGAGGGACGATCGGCATGGTGCGGGACGAGGTATCCGGCGGACTGCGTCCGTTCGACTTCGACAACATCCTGGCCAACCTGCCCGAGGCCCGCTCGATCCACTGCACGCTGGACTCCTACGCATTCGACCACCTGCTGGACTCCTCCAACATCTCTCCGGCCAACTGGGTGGAGATCGCTTCGGTGGTACGAGACCGGTACGAGGCCTACGACGGCTTCGTGGTACTGCACGGCACCGACACGATGGCCTATACCACCTCGGCGCTGAGTTTCATGCTCTCGGGGCTTTCCAAACCGGTCATTTTTACCGGCTCGCAGCTCCCCATCGGGCACCTGCGCACCGATGCCAAGGAAAACCTGATCACCTCCATCGAACTGGCATCCCTGACGGGCGAAGACGGCCAACCGGTGGTGCGCGAAGTCTGCCTGTACTTCCAGCACGAACTCTACCGGGGCAACCGCTGCACCAAGATCAACGCCGAACAGTTCAGTGCCTTCGCCTCGCCCAACTATCCGCCCCTGGCCCATTCCGGCGTCCACCTGACGGTGGACAAGGACCTGCTCCTGCCGCGCTCCTACGCGTCCTTTTCGCTGGATACCCACCTGGAGACCGAGATCCTGATGCTGCACATCTTCCCCGGCATCCGCGCGGAGATGGTGCACTATCTGCTGGACTATCCGGACTTGCGGGGCGTGATCCTGCTGACTTTCGGCTCGGGCAACGCCCCCGACTCGGCCGAATTTCTCGCGGCGATCGAGCGCGTGATAGCGCGCGACATCCCGGTGGTCAACATCACCCAATGCATCAAGGGAGCGGTCCATCAAGGAGACTACCAGGTCAGCGAATCGCTCCTGCGCGCCGGGGTGATCAGCGGGCGCGACATGACCAAAGAAGCGGCTCTGGCCAAGATGATGCACCTGCTCGGACACCATTACGGAGTGGACGAAGTGCGGCACTACATGCAAAAGAGCCTCCGGGGAGAGGTCAGCGAATAAAAGCCGCCGAAAAGGTCCTTACCCCTGTCGAATAAACGGAAAAAGGCTTTTGAAAAGCCTTCAGGAAGGGTGATAAACAAAAAAACGGCGGGAAAATTTTTATAAGACGAAAAAAATTCGTTATTTAGCACCCCGTTAAGCAAGGGGGTAGAAAAGACATCGATCTTTCGCCAACCCGCTGACAAACAGGAGAGATGGCCGAGTGGTTTAAGGCGCACGCCTGGAAAGTGTGTATACGGGAAACCGTATCGGGGGTTCGAATCCCCCTTTCTCCGCAAAATAGATTATTGCCCGTGTAAGGCGGTGCGAGAAAGCGAAAGCCCGGCAGG
>DVLY01000178.1 GCA_018715295.1 Candidatus Merdimorpha stercoravium
TACACGCAAGCGTTTACGGATGCTGAGGTAGTCTTCCTTGGGGATGTGTCCTTTCAACAGTTCGAGGTTTTCTTCGGCCGGGATGTAAAATTCGGGACCTGAGGTGGAGAAGTCGGGAAAAAACAAGACGACCGGTTTGCCCTGGATGCTGTCGCACAGGATAAAGGGGCAGGTTGGCAGAAAGTTGATGACGGTATAGGTGATGTCATAACGCAACGAATCCAACTGCCGCCCCGAGTGGTAGGACTGACAGAACACCGAGATCCCTCTCTGGGCATGATCCGGATCTTGCCCGTGTCTCTGCTCGAACTGTTCGATGTGTTCGCGCAAGACCTTGTTTCTGATCCGGTGGGGGACTGCCGGCATGGGGAGTGTGTCGGCGAGGGCAGCCTGGGTTTGCTCCTGGTCGAATACCTCGTTGGCCGCCGTGCCCAGTGCCAGGCCCAGAACCAGGCAAAAGCACAGGGCGATGCTCCAAAAAAGCAGGGTGCGATTCATGGGGATACCTCCTTTATGGAAAATGCGGGTGTCTTCTGTCAAGGCCGCGCCCGTAGGGCGACCGGTTATTTTACGATCGATCCGGCCACCACGTTGGCTACTTTCCCGCGCAGGGGAGCCAGGTTGCCTTTATCGACCGGGTGTACGCGGTGGGCGAGCAGGATGATGGCCACATCGTTCACCGGGTCGAGGATGATCTGCGTGCCGGTGTAGCCGGTGTGCCCCACGGTGAGTTCCGGGTCGAGCAGGTTCATGCTGTTCTGACTGTAGGACACCCAACCGAGGGTATGTCCGATGCCTTTGGTGGTTTCCGGTTCGCGGAGCATGGCCTCGACGGTGAGTTTGCCCAGTACGCGGCGGCCGTTGATCTCGCCTCCGTTGAGTAGGGCGGCGCAGAGGATGGCCAGGTCTTCCGCACTGGAGAATACGCCGGCGTTGCCCGAGTTGTCGAAGTTGAGCAGGCGTGCCAGCGGATCGTGGGTCTCGCCCAGCAGGACAGTCCCGTCGGCCGATACGGTGGTGGGAGCGACCAGTTCCATGATTTCCGTCTTTCCGGATGCCTTCGGACGGTATGTAGTGTGTTCCATGCCGAGGACGTCGAAGACGTTACGCTGCGCGTAGTCGCACAGGAGTTCGCCGGTGATGTTTTGCAGGACGTTTTGCAGGGTGATGAAGTTCAGGCAGCTGTACCGGTAGTCGGTCGTGGGCTTGAAACCGCGGGGCATCGTGCAGATGTAGGCCATCAGCGAATCGGGATCGGCTTTCCCGTAGGTCTCGATCACTTTGTCCACCGAGGCATAGGCGGGAAGTCCCGAGGTGTGTGTGAGCAGGTCGATGATGCGGATCGGGGTCTCTTCGCCCGTTTCCGGATCGACGTACGGCTGGAATCCGGGGATGTATTGGCTCACAGGGTCGGAAAGACGGTATCCGCCCGATTCGAGCAGATGCATCATCGACATGGTGGTTCCCACGACCTTGCTGCACGAAGCCAGGTCGAAGACCGTGTTGGTGGTCATGGGCACGGTGTCGGGGACGACGCTCTTGTTGCCGTAGGCCTTCAGGTAAACCAGTTTGTTGCCCCTAACCACAGCCAGTACGGCTCCCGGCATTTCGCCTTGGTCGATGGCGTCGTAGATGAGCTGATCCACTTTTTCCAACCGTTCGGAGTCCATACCGGCGGATTCCGGAGAGGCTTTTTTCAGGCCTTTTGCCTGGGACGGGAAAGATACGGCACAAGCCAAGCACAGCAGTGCCGCTGCCAAAAATTTGCTTTTCATGGAATTTGAAAAAGATTAGTATTGGTTAGACGAAGACAAATATAGTGAAAGCCGAGCGCAAAGACGAGAGGGAAAACGAAGTTTTTCCTCCAGGATTTGCCGAGGCGCATCCTGTCTTGTGAAAATGTAGGCAAAGGCGAGCATGGCGGCAAGAAGGTGAAAAAAAGTGTCCGGATTTGTCGAATGCCGAGGGCATAATCCTGTCGTGGGAAGAAATTTGAGGGATCGGGGCAAACTTGCGAAAGGGAAGGGATGTGCGGCAAAAAAAACGGGAGGAATGCCCCTGTTTGGGAAATCTTTTATAGCTTTGTCGGATAATGCATTCGTGTATCCTTTTTGGGACAATACGAAGGAAGATAATAACGCCGTAACCGTTGAAAAAAGTATTTCTGATCAGTTTTCTCGTCCTGGCGGCCGACCAGGCGCTCAAGTTTTGGGTGAAGACCCATATGTATCTGGGAGAGAAGATCCCGGTTACTTCGTGGTTCGACCTGCATTTTGTCGAAAATCCCGGGATGGCTTTCGGGATGGAATTCGGAGGCGAGGCGGGCAAGTTGTTGCTCACCCTGTTCCGCATCGTGGTGTCGGTGCTGCTGTTGTGGCTGATCCGAAACCTGACGCGTCGTCATGCTTCGGCGACTTTGGTGATCCCGCTCACGCTCATCTTTGCCGGAGCGGTGGGAAACATCATCGATTCGATGTTTTACGGGCTTGTCTTCAACGATCCGGCGGTCGGCGTGGCTACTTTCCTGCCCGAAGGGGGCGGGTATGCACCGCTGTTCCACGGGCGGGTGGTCGATATGTTTTATTTCCATTTCTGGCAGGGAGTCTTGCCGCAGTGGTTGCCCATCTGGGGGGGGGAGCCTTTCGTGTTTTTCCCGGCGGTGTTCAACGTGGCCGATGCGGCCGTTTCGGTGGGCTTCGTGTGGCTGCTCCTTTTCCAGGGCAAGGCTTTCGACCGGAAGGATTCCTACCAGAAATCCGACCGGTATATGAGCGGTTGTTAGGAACTTGAAGAAGAGTTTGGCATGAAAGGATTTCTCTCTTTTTTCCTGGTCGCGGTCTCCCTTTTGGGGCTTCGGGGGCAGAATACCTCGCAGGCTTATCGGGACTACATCGAAAAGTACAAGGACATAGCGGTCCGACAAATGCGTTCGGAGCGTATCCCGGCCAGCATCATCCTGGCGCAGGGGCTGTTGGAATCGGCGGCCGGGACCAGTTTCCTGGCGGTGGAGGCCAACAATCACTTCGGGATCAAGTGTACCTCGGATTGGACCGGGAAGAGCGTGCGCAAGGACGACGATAGGCGCAACGAGTGTTTTCGCAAATACGAACAGGTGGAGGATTCCTACCGCGACCATTCGGCGTTCCTCAAACGCGACCGGTATGCTTCGCTTTACAGCCTGGACCCGACCGATTACCAAGCCTGGGCCAAGGGGCTGAAGGCGGCCGGTTATGCGACCGATCCGCTGTACGCCGAAAAACTGATCCGGCTTATCGAGAACTATTCCCTGCACGAGCTCGACCTTCAGGGGGCTGAACAGGGGTTGGTAGCTTCGGCCGATACGGCGCGTGCGGGAGCGGTATCCTCCTTCTCGGCCGACCGCGATGCGATGTACCGCCATGCGAACAAGGGAATGCTGTACGTGGTGGCCTTCCCGGGCGATACGCCTTGGGATATTGCGCAGCGGTTCGATGTGCCGTTGAAGAAGATTTTGGACTACAACGAATTGCGCTACGATTCGCAACTCATACCGGGGCAGTATCTTTTCCTGGTGAAGAAAAAGACCTCCGGAGCGGAGCCTTTCTATACGGTGGCCCAGGGTGATACGATGTATTCGATCGCACAGAAACTGGGGATGACGGTCGAGTCGCTTTATGCCAAAAACCGGATCAAGGCGGGGGTTCAGCCGCCGGTGGGCACCAAACTGTACCTCAAGCGCACGATACCGCGCCGCTTGGCGGTCAACGATTACAACATCTGACCCGGGGTAATACCGGTCGGGGCGTGCAAGCGCAAAGCGGGGCGGTCGAAAGACCGCCCC
>DVLY01000012.1 GCA_018715295.1 Candidatus Merdimorpha stercoravium
TACATTTTTGGGTGTAAAATCGGGTGTTTGATTTGTAAAACATTGGTTTTCAATGTTTATTGCGGAGAGAGAGGGATTCGAACCCCCGGAGCCTTGCGGCTCAACGGTTTTCAAGACCGCCGCAATCGACCACTCTGCCATCTCTCCGGAAAAACAGGCGTTTATCCGCCCGCAAAGGTACAAGGCTTTTTCCGAAAGCGCAACAAAATTCCCAAGGAGCGATCCTGAATACCTTGACAGACGCTCCAAAACGAAGGATTGGTGTTAATCTTTCATAATTGCGCGCCCAATCCGTTCTATTTGTGTACTTTTGCGGACTGTAAAACCATACCAAAATCGAAAAACAAAAATGAGTGTAAAAAAGGTTTATTCGAAAAGCAAACCGGAGTGCAAAGTTACCTTCAGCGTCTCGGCAGCCAATGTGCCGGAAAAAGCCATCGTGTATCTTTGCGGAGACTTCAACAACTGGGAGGAAAAATCCCTTCGACTCAAGAAAAACAAGACCGGAAACTATTCCGTATCCCTGACCCTGCCCCTGGGCAAATACCAGTTCAAGTACAACGTCGACGGACAGTACTGGATCAACGACGATGCCGCCGATGCCTACCCCTCGAACGTCTTCGGCAGCGACAATTCACTGATCGAACTCTAAAGAGACCATTCCATCCATCCAGCGCCCCGGGATCCCGGGGCGCTGTTTTTATTTCCGGATATCGCCCGTAACCAGCAGCACCGTCAACACCACCACCGCCGATACGAGCAACACCAAACCCACCAGACTCACGCACAGGATCACCCCCAGCCACAAGGTCCGCCAGAACGAACGGCGCACCGAGATCCCGAAAAACTGCTTGAACGTCCAGACCGACAGAGCGAAGAACACCGCCAAAGCCCATCCCCACGAGCTGTCTTTCCACACAAAATCCATCGGGAGCAGCACCAGCAGCACCACAAACCGCTGACAGAACATGTACGCCGACACGTAAAGGCACTCCGCATAGTTGTAGCGCGTAACCCCCACACGACGGAAAGCCCGTTTCATCGCAAAAGCAAAAAACGGCAACAGTAGCAGCACCGAAAAAATCTCTTGATGCGCCCAAAACCAGCCGCCCACATCCTTGAGCACGTTCCAGCCCAGGGAGTTTTCGTCCAGCACACCCCGATCGGCCTGAGAAACCGTCTGGGGAACCTGCGACGTGTCTCCTACGCTCTCCCTTACCGCATCGCTGTACCCGGTGGAAATATCCTCCAACCATTCCTCCATACCCTCTTCCTGTTCGGCCGCTTCCACCCGCTCCACCGATGTTCCGGAAGCCAATTCCCATTTCCTTTCCACCAAATGCGCCGTGATCCCGTACAGGGTAGCCAGGATGATCAGCAGCGGGAAGGGCCGGAAATAATTCGCCCGACGCCCCAGGATGTACTCCCGCAACATGTGCCCCGGCCGGGTAAAAAGCGCCTTGATCGTAAAGAAAATGCCCCGCCGGTCGGCATGGGTAAAACTGTAAGCCAACTCGTGGGAAAAATACCGCATCGTCAGTCTCCCGGTCGAGGCCTTTTGTCCGCAGCGGTAGCAATACTTCCCCCGCAGTTCCTCGCCGCAATTCTTGCATCTTCTGCCCATGTCCGAATGTATCTTGCTCGCCCTCCGGCGAATTTGCGGCGCAAAGGTAGCGTTTTGCCACCGAACCGGGAAATGAAGCCACGACGAATAAAAAGCATCTATCCCGTCATAAAAAGATCCTATCGCCTCCAGGGATCAAACCCACGCCCATAGCGTATTTTTGCTTCGGAACCAAAACGAAATACCCAACCTAAAAACTTAAACATATCATGTCACTGGTAGGAAAAAAAGCCCCCCGATTCGAACAGTCTGCCGTAGTAAACGGCCATGAAATCGTAAACGGATATTCCCTGGAACAATTCCTGGGCAAAAAAGACGTCCTGTTCTTCTTTTACCCGATGGACTTCACTTTTGTATGCCCCACGGAACTCTTCGCTTTCCAGGAAAAACTCGCCGAATTCGAAGCGCGCGGAGTGCAAGTCGTCGCCGCCTCGACCGACACCGAACAGAGCCATTGGGCTTGGCTGCAGACTCCCCGCGAACAGGGCGGTATCCGAGGGGTTACCTATCCCATCGTCGCCGACAAGAACAAAACCATCGCAGCAGCCTTCGGGGTACTCACCGGAGAATACCAATACGACGCCCAGGGACACTTGCAAGCCACCCATCCCTCGATGGTAGCCTACCGGGGCCTGTTCCTGATCGACAAAGACGGCCTCGTGCGCCACGAACTGATCAACGACCTGCCGATCGGACGTTCGGTGGACGAAGCCTTGCGCGTGGTGGACGCCATGCAGTTCGTACGCGAACACGGCGAGGTCTGCCCGGCCAACTGGCAAAAAGGCCAACAGGCGCTCGACCCTTCACATGAAGGAGTGGCCGAGTTCCTTTCCCGACACTGAAGACTTCACACTCATTTTTCCCCTTATTTTATCCGGTTCCTTCCCGGCGAGTCCTTCGCTTGGAAGGAACTTTCGGTTTTAAGAGATTTTTACGAGCCGTTCGCTTTAATAATCCGCTGCCATTAACTAACTTTGTACGTCCTCTTCCGGGATATGCAGGGCTTCTGCACATTTCCCGGTCTTGGAAAGCCAAAGCCGAAGAAAGAGACAGGGAAGAGAAAAGCAAATCGTCCGCCGTCCGAAATGCCCGAGAGCGCGCAAGAGGGGATGCGCAGGGAACGGCCAAATCGAAATAAACCGGAAAAGGGGGAAGGGCAATGGTGCGGGGAGCTTGCAAAAAGGGAAGAAAAAACGTTCGGAAAATACAAACAACATAAAAACATATTTACCATGAAAGTAACCGTAGTAGGAGCAGGAAACGTAGGTGCTACGTGCGCCGATGTATTGGCCTGCCGCAATTTCATCGATGAAATCGTCCTGCTGGACGTCAAGGAAGGGGTTGCCGAGGGAAAAGCGCTCGACATTTGGCAAACAGCCCCCATCCGCGGATTCAACACCCGTCTGACGGGTTCGACCAACGACTACTCCAAAACCGCCGGTTCGGACGTCGTAGTGATCACCTCGGGCGTACCCCGCAAACCGGGCATGAGCCGCGACGACTTGATCGGCATCAACGCCGGAATCGTAAAATCCGTTACCGAGCAGGTGGTAAAACACTCGCCCGATGCGAAGATCATCATCGTATCCAACCCGTTGGACGTAATGACCTACTGCGCTTTCCTGGCTGCCAAACTGCCTTCCAACCGCGTTATGGGTATGGCCGGCGTACTGGACACGGCACGTTACCGCGCTTTCCTGGCCGACGAAATCGGCTGCTCCCCGCTGGACATCCAGGCTCTGCTGCTGGGCGGCCACGGCGACACGATGGTTCCCCTGCCCAAATACACCACGGTACAGGGCATCCCTGTAACTCACTTCGTAAAGGAAGAGCGCCTGCACGAGATCATCGAGCGCGCCAAAGTGGGCGGCGGCGAACTGGTCAAACTGCTGGGTACCTCCGCATGGTACGCTCCGGGGGCTGCTGCTGCCTCGATGGTGGAAGCCATCCTGCTGGATCAGAAGAAGATCGTTCCGGTATGCGCATGGCTCACCGGCGAGTACGGCTTGAAAGACCTCTACCTCGGCGTTCCGGTCGTTCTGGGCCGCAACGGTATCGAGAAAGTGGTCGAGCTCAACCTGGACGAAAAGGAGAAAGCCGATCTCTACACCTCGGCCGAAGCCGTACGCAAGGTGCTCAAAGCGCTGGACGACATGAAATTGTTCTAATAGAGATACTCTCTCTGCGCAAAAAAAGCGCCGCCCCCTGTGGGGCGGCGCTTTTTTTGCGCGCATTGGCCAAACAAATCCAACCAAAGGCTTTCCCAAGAGAGAGCCCAGAGACCGTCATCTCCATAAAATGGACGCCAAATGGAGGAAAAAATCAGCGTGAGCGTCTTTCTCCCGAAAAGGAGAATGCCCGCAATTCTTCAACACCTGCACCTGATAGCGGACACCCCGCCTGGAAAGAGGCTCCACAACACCTTCAAGCGGATGAGGATCGTCCTGACCATGGATCACATACACCGGACAAACGATCTCTTCTAATTTCCCCGCCAAAAGCCCCCGGGTGCGCCAGTCGGCCGCCTGCCTCCATACGGAAGCATAGGCATCGCCCCGGAAAACCCCGGAAGAGCCCCTCTCCGAAGGCAAAAGACAAACATTGTCGGTGCGTTCCAGGAAAGCTTCTACCTGTCGTATTTCTTCTTCAGAAGCCCCGCCAGCCAATCTTTCGAGCAGACGGGTAAAACGGGACCGTTCCCCGGGGGGTAATTTCCCCAAACGGTTTTCGAGAATCTTCGGTACGTACCGATCTTCAAAAGGCGCACATCCCACCAAGACCAGGGAAGCGACCTTCCGAGGGTATTTTGCCGCACAAAGTACGGACAACCACCCTCCCCAAGAATGTCCCACAAGCGACACCCGTTCTGCGGGAGAGAACGCCTGCAACTGACCGTACAACTCGTCCGTGAGCCCTTCGAGCGTCCCCGCGGCCTGTATCGGCTCCAGCACACCCTGGTCCATGCGCTGGGAAAGCTCTTCGGCCATCCGGGCAAGCGAACCGCAAGCGCCCGGCCCACCGTGCACCACCGCGATACGGTAAGGAGGAGATCCATGAACCCCGACCATTCGGAAAAACTACTGCTGAAATTCGTAAGCGATCGAGCCGCTTTGCAACTCCGGAGCCGCCTGCTCCACATTGAAGCGGGCGCGGCGGGCATACGTAACGGCCTTCTGGTAGGCATCCTCGTTCGGACAAGTGGTCCGCTGGCGGTTTACCTGGGCGGAGACCACTTTCCCCGCGCGGTTCACCTGGATGTCCACTACGACCAGGCCGCCCACATAGACCGTGTAGATGGGCACCGGAATCGGTTCGATGTTGTAGCGGGACACCCCGCCTTCGAAACGGTAGGATATGTTGCTCTTGCCCACATACGGAGCCTGTACGGCACTTTTGGCCGCGTTGCTGTCTATCCGCTGGTACTGGTCCAGGTCCACCTCCCGGTTTTTGACCTGTTCGCTGAAAAGGTCCACCCGTACTTCCTGCCCGTATTCGTTGGTCTGGTGGGTTACGGCACGGGCTTCCTCGAGGGTGGTAAAGTTGTGCCGCATGTTGGAAATGTCGACGTCTTCCCCCAGGTCGGCCGCCGCCTGGTTGGTAAATCCGCTCATCGACTGCGGCGAGTGGGTCAGGCGGGCATCGATCGATACCCGGTCGGAACCGGGCTTGTCTTCCAGTTCTCGTTCGATCTGTTCGAGCTGCTCCATCGACACGGCTATGATCCGGGCATCGGAGATGTCGTAATACTTGAATGCCAGATTGACTACCAGGATCACCAGCAACAGATGCACGGAAAAAGTAACCACCAGCGGATAACGGTGCCGGTCCACAAAATCGAGCAGACGATCCAAACGGACTTCCAGGTAAGCATTCACCCGGTCATACCCTCTGTAAAAAGCCTCGATCAGATCCTCTTTTTTGCCCATCGGTATCGTTTTGCTGCGAAAGAGTCAAAATTACGGCACATCGGCCAAAAACGAAAAAAGGAGCCGGAAAATATTTC
>DVLY01000179.1 GCA_018715295.1 Candidatus Merdimorpha stercoravium
GGAGGAGGGAGAGGTCCCGGGCACAGTCTATTGGGTGATCCTGGCGTGTACCGGTATCCAAAAGATTCTACGGGCACCCTATGGACGTTCAAGTTTACCGTAGAGGATTTTGTCCCGGAGCGAACATATTGCACCCGATACGGAATAAGCGGAGGATACAAATATACTCCAGGAGAATATAGGCGAGATGGTTAATAGATATCATGATAAAAGCCCCGCAGGGATACCTGCGGGGCTTTGTCGTGTGTAGGGCTTACTTGCGGAGGGTAACCGTAGGGCTAAAGCACGGCCGGACGGGCTGCGTTGGCGGCAGTTCGATGGTCTCCGTCCAGCTGGAGAGGTACTCGATGGCAAAGACCCGCAGGCCGGGCGATCCGCTGACGCGGCGGATGGAGCGACGGGAGAGGGGGGAGAAGCCTGGGGTGTTGTACCCCTGGAGGGCTTGGTGCAGGGCGTCGATGGCGGAGTAGATGCGCATCTCGAGGGCGTAGTCCTCCGGTGGGTCGAGGGCCTGTACCGGGGCGTCGATGTAGTCGGCCAGGGTTACGGTGATGATGCCCTCGGCACACTGTTGCTCCTGCAGGTGATCGTGCAGGGATACCTGCGAGATGTCTATCAGGGCGCAGGGCCATTCGACGGGCGGTACGTCGTAGGAGAGCTGCCCCCAGTCGGCGGAGGCGTAGGCGATCTCCGGTAGGCTGGAGATGCGCTGAAGCAGGGATAGGATGATGTCTTGCATGGGATTAATGACTGTTTAATGCCCGACGGATGGCGTAGGCGATATCCTTGTGGGCGGAAACGAAGATGTCGGGCGAGATGCCCAGGTACTGACGGCGGGGATAGGTGGCGCGGCGGAAGAACCCGGCCACCGGGTGACCCCGGCGGGACGGTTTTCCCACGCTGCCGGTATTTCTGTTCGGCGACACCAGTCGTCGGGAGAAAGGCCGCACGTACTGGGATACGCGGCCGCCCTCGTTGTGGATGCGTGCATAGGGGACCTTGCCCAGATCGACCCAGGCGCGCACCTGCCCCGCTCCGGGGGTAAAGTGTACGCTGGCCTGCAGGGTGCCGGTAGAATGCAGGATGCGCTTGCCGGAGGTGCGGGGAGTCTCTTTTTTGCGCTTGTCCCATCGGGGTGCGGCCGACCCGCCCCGGACAAAGCCCTGGGCGGAGAAGTTGGCATCCTTCATCCGCTCCCAGGCTACGGCGATGTAGGCCGGTACATCGCGCTGGATGACCCGTGCCATCTCGGCGGCGCGGCGCTGCATGTCGAGCGATAATTTTCGATAATCCTGTTGCATGTCTGTTTTTTATGCCTTATATTTGCTTCAAGCAAAGCGGTAAACCGGATACCTGCAAAGGACTGACCCTCCTTGACGGCGCGACAAAGGTTTACCGCTTTTTGTATAGTAACACTCCTCTTTTTTCATAAGACATCCTTTCTCGGAAAAATATCCGCTACTTTTGCCCTGCATTTGGGCAGCCGAAACAAGGGCGGCTCGGTTATGATAAAACGCCCCCTCTTCCTGTTTCGCTCGCCTTTCACTATCTTTGCATCCATAAAAGCGCGCGGATGGAAAACAGCCTGGACAGACGGTTTTTGGAACACGTGAGGGAGCATTTCCCGGAGTTTTTCTCCAGGGGGCGTTTTCTTTTGGCTTTCAGCGGCGGGGTGGACTCGACCGTATTGGGATACTTGCTCAAAAAGACAAAAGTGCCTTTCGTGGCGGCGCATTGCAACTTTCACCTACGGGGGGAGGAATCCCTGCGGGATGAGCGCTTTGCGGTGCAGCAGGCCGAACGGTGGGGGGTGGAACTGCTTCGGGAGTCCTTCGATACCCGGGAATACGCCCTGCGGGAAAAGTGCTCGGTCGAGATGGCGGCGCGGGATTTGCGTTACGGGTGGTTTGCCCGCTTGGTGCGGGAATTCCGTCTGGCGGGAGTGATCACGGCCCATCATGGCGACGACCAGGTGGAGACGGTGCTGCTCAACTTCACACGGGGTTCCTCGTGGGAGGGTCTGGCGGGGATGCGCCCCCGCAACGGGATGGTCCTGCGGCCGATGCTGCCTTTCTCGCGCGAGGAGATCGAGCGGTTTGCCCGGCAGAACGGCTGGGAATGGGTGGAGGATTCGACCAATGCTTCGACCGACTATGTGCGAAACCTGCTGCGGATCGAGGTGATCCCTCTCCTGAAGCGCATCAACCCTTCCCTGGTGCATTCGGTGGGAGAGAACACGGCTTACCTGCAGGAGACGGCGGGGCTTTACGCGCATCTGGTGCAGGAAAAAACGGCCTGGATGGTTTCCCGGCGCGGGTCGCGGGACCGGATAAGCATTCCGGCGCTGCGATCGCTGGGGCGCGAGGCGGGGGCGGCGCTTTACGAGATCCTCAAAGGCTACGGGCTGGAGTCGCGTACGGGCGATGTGATGCGCAGCGTCGTACGGGGACACAGCGGGGCGGTATTCGCGGGGGAGGACTTCCGTTTGCTGCGCGATCGGGATTTCCTGCTCGTCGAAAGAACGGGTGCTTCCGAGCTGGGAGACGAGGTATTCGACATCGAGGCGGGGGTGCAACGGGTGGACTTCCCTTTGCGACTGCGCTTGGAGTGGTCGGAGCGGAGCGCGGGCGAGACGTTCGACCGGGGGGCTTCGACGGCGTGTTTCGATGCGGACCGCTTGGCGTTCCCTTTGCGGCTGCGGCGTCCCCGGCCGGGCGATACGATACTGCCTTTGGGAATGGGCGGGCGGAAGAAAAAGGTATCCAAGCTGTTCAAGGACTGCAAGCTGTCCTTGTTCGACAAGCGGGATGCCTGGCTGCTGTGTTCGGCCGATGGGCAGGTGGCTTGGGCGGTGGGCTTGCGCTCCAGCGAGGCTTTCCGCGTGAACGACGATACCCGGCGGGTGCTGACAGTGCGCTGGGAGCCTTTGGGCTGACGGGGAGGGCGAGTGATGCCCCCAGGCATGCGCCGCGCAAGCGGCGCTGCGGCCGCAAGGCCGCAAACGGAACGGCCCGACAGGGTGTAAACAAAAAAAGAAGGAAAAACATAAAACAGACTGACTGAACGAAGATGAAAAAATGGTTCGTATTCCTCGCGCTGACGCTATCGACCTTGGGCGTTCGGGCGCAAATACTGGATCCTGTTTCCTGGAACACTTCGGCCGAAAAGGTCTCGGACGGCGTCTATCGGCTCGATGCCCGGGCGGACATGCTGCCTTCGTGGCACATCTACGCCTTGACCCTGCCGGCGGACGGGCCCATCCCGACGGAATTCGTTTTCCCGCAACAGGGCTACTCCCTCCAAGGGAAAATGCAGGAACCAACGCCCCTGAAATCCTACGATGAAAATTTCCGCATGGACATCCTCTGGCACGACGGCCAGCCGGTTTTCTCGCAGCAGATCGAGATCACGGGCGAGCCGTTGGCACAAATCCAGGCCGAAGTTACCTACATGGCTTGCAACGACCAGCAGTGCCTGCCGCCGGAGACCCGGACGCTGACGTTCCGGCTGCCGGGCGGAGAGCAGTTCTCCCCCGCGCAAAAAACTCCTGCCGCCCGGCAGGTGCCCATGACTCCGCTCACCCCGGCCAAGAAGACCTCTGACGGCTCGCAAGTTGCCCCGGATAAAAATACAGCGGCCGATGCCAAAACCCCTGCCCGGACCTCTTCCGAGACAGCGGCGGCAGAGACGGTGATCGGCGGACAAGACGGCCCGACGGAGATCCGGGTGGCGGATTCGCTCGGGGAGGATTCAGGAACGCAGGTCGAGGAGGCCGAAGCGCTCAATACCACCCAAGAGGCAAACGGCCGGCCGGAAGGGACTTCCTCGGGACTGCTCGGGACGTTCCTCTTTGCCTTTGTCGCAGGGCTGCTGGCGCTGGCTACCCCTTGTGTCTTTCCGATGATCCCGATGACGGTCAGTTTCTTCATGAAACGGTATTCCGACCGGAGAAAGGGCGTCCGCGATGCGATGCTTTACGGACTGTCCATCATCGCGATCTACTTGATCCTGGGGGTAGGGGTATCGGCCATCTTCGGGGCGGCGGCGCTCAATGCGATGTCGACCGACCCGTGGTTCAACATTTTCTTCTTCGTGCTGTTGGTGGTCTTCGCGGCTTCGTTCTTCGGGGCGTTCGAACTGACCCTTCCTTCCTCGTGGGTGAACAAGATGGACCGCAAGTCCGACCGGGCCGGGCTGGTAGGGATCTTCTTCATGGCCTTTACCCTGGCTTTGGTGTCGTTTTCGTGCACAGGGCCCTTCGTAGGGACGATCCTGGTGGAGGCCGCCGCCAAAGGCAACTTCTGGGGCCCGGTGGTGGGCATGGCGGGGTTTGCCATTGCACTGGCCTTGCCGTTTACGCTCTTTGCCCTGTTCCCGGGTTGGCTTTCGGGGCTGCCCAAATCCGGCGGTTGGCTCAACTCGGTCAAAGTGGTGCTGGGCTTTATCGAACTGGCCTTTGCGCTCAAATTCCTCTCCAATGCGGACATGGTGCTGGACTGGCACCTGCTGGAACGCGAGGTGTTCATCGCTCTCTGGGTGGTGATCTTTGCGATGATGGGCTTTTACCTGCTGGGGAAAATCCGCCTGCCGCACGACAGCCCGTTGGAAAGTATCTCGGTAACGCGCCTGTTCCTGGCGCTGATCACCCTGTCTTTCGCTCTGTACCTGGTGCCGGGCATCTGGGGCGCTCCGGTAAAGATCATCTCGGCCTTTGCCCCTCCGACGACCTATTCCGAAGCGGCTTCGGCGGGCGGAAACAAGGAGACGCTCGAAATCCTCCAGATAGAGCCGATGTCCGTGCGGCGCGAACCGATAGGACTTCCCTACCGGGAAACGGGTCCGCAAGGCATTCCGGTGTTCACCGATCTGGAGCAGGCCACGACCTTCGCCAAGGCGATGAACCGCCCGATCCTGCTGGATTTCACCGGGAAAGCGTGCGTGAACTGCCGCAAGATGGAAGCCGACGTCTGGTCCGATGCGCGCGTGAAGGAGCTGCTCTCCGATGAATTCGTCGTGGTGGAACTCTACGTCGATTTCCGGGAAAAACTCCCCGAGAGCCAGCAATACACCACCCCCGAAGGGAAAGCCATCCGGACCGTGGGGCAAAAATGGACGGACTACCAGATCCGCCGTTTCGGGAGCAATTCCCAGCCGTACTACGTGATCACCGACCCGGACGACCGGGTGATCGCGCCCACCCGGGCTTACGACACCGATGTGGAGGCCTACCTAACCTGGCTCAACGAGGCCCTCGAAACTTTCCGCGCACAGAAATAAACCCGAGATGGACCCTCGCCCGCAACCCGATTCGCAACTTTTCCTGCCGACCTCCCGAAAGGAGATGGATCGGCTGGGCTGGGACTGCCTGGACGTGATCCTCGTCTCGGGCGATGCGTACGTGGACCATCCCTCGTTTGCCGCAGCCGTCATCGGAAGGGTGATCCAGGCGGAAGGTTTCCGCGTGGGCATCATCCCCCAGCCCGACTGGCGGGGCGATGCACACGAGCTGTGCCGACTGGGGCGCCCCCGCTTATTTTTCGGGGTATCGGGTGGCAACATGGACCCGATGGTCAATCACTACACGGCGGCGCGCCGCCGCCGCTCGGACGATGCGTTCACCCCGGGGGGAAAATCCGGCGCCCGTCCCGACTATGCGACCTCGGTGTACACGCAAACCCTCAAGCGGCTGTATCCGGACGTCCCGGTGGTCATCGGAGGGATCGAGGCTTCGATGCGGCGGCTGGCACACTACGACTACTGGCAGGACAAGCTTCTGCCGAGCATCCTGACCCAAAGCGGTGCCGACCTGCTGGTGTACGGCATGGGCGAGAAGCCTTTCCGGGATATCCTGTCGCTGCTGGGGCGGGGGGTCCCCTTCGCCTCGCTCAAAACCATCCCCCAGACGGCCTTCCTGTGGCAAAGCGATGCTCCCCTGCCGAAAAACAAACACTGGGAAGACCTGGAACTGCCCAGCTACGAAACCTGCCGGGAGGACAAACAGGCCTTTGCCCAGGCTTCCCGAATCATCGAGGTACAGTCCAACCGCCTGCATGCCGCCCGGCTCGCCCAACGCACCGGGGAGCAGACCGTCGTGGTCAATCCTCCCTACCCGCCCATGAGCACGGCGGAACTGGATGCCGTGTACGAGCTGCCCTTCACCCGCCTGCCCCACCCCCGGTATGCGGGGAAAGGGGAAATCCCGGCCTACCGGATGATCCGCCACTCGATCACGATACACCGGGGGTGTTTCGGAGGCTGTGCCTTCTGTACCATCTCGGCGCACCAGGGCAAGTTCGTTACCCCCCGTTCGGAAGCTTCGGTGCTGCGCGAAGTGGAACGGGTAGCGGCCATGCCGGATTTTCGGGGCACGATCACGGACCTGGGCGGGCCCTCGGCCAACATGTACGGGATGGCGGGAAGAGACCGCTCCCTGTGCGAGAAATGCACCCGTCCCTCGTGCATCAGCCCGGCGGTGTGTGCCAATCTGGATACTTCGCATGCGCGGCTGCGCGAACTCTACCGGCGGGCGCGGGAGGTCAAGGGTGTCAAGCACCTCTTTATCGGGTCGGGCATCCGGTACGACCTGCTGGTCAAGGAGTTCAACACCCGGGGCGATGCCCGGGACATGGAGGAATACCTGGACCAGGTGGTGCGCTACCATGTCTCGGGACGGTTGAAGGTGGCGCCGGAGCATGTGAGCGACCGCGTGCTGGAGGTGATGCGCAAGCCTTCGTTCCGGTATTTCCACCTGTTCAAGCAGCTCTTCGACCGGCTGAACGCCCGGGCCGGGAAACAGCAGCAGATCGTCCCCTATTTCATTTCCTCCCATCCGGGCAGTTCGGTGGAGGACATGGCAGCCCTGGCCGTGGAGACGCGGGCGATGGACTTCCGCCTGGAACAGGTGCAGGACTTTACCCCCACCCCGATGACCGTCTCGACCGACATCTACTACTCCGGATACCATCCTTACACGCTCCGTCCGGTCTTCACGGCCAAAAAACCGGAAGAGAAAAAGGACCAGAACGTGTTCTTCTTCTGGTACCGCCCGGAAAACCGGGCGCGCATTGCCCGGCTGTTGGCCCGGTTCCCTGCGCTGCGGAAAAAACTGTTGGGTTAGCTCCGGGGCGGCTTGCCCCCTCCCGCTTTTTTTACAAAAATTTCCCCGGCACACTACCGAGGGGCGATACTCCTTTTTGCTTTATTTTCAAGATTCCCCCTCGAAAAATTGTTTTTCCGCAGGAAAAACAGAAAAACTATCGCGACAATTACACCTTTTTCATTAAACCTTTTGCCTTCTCGGACCGTCTTTAATAAAAGACAAACTGCGGCTGTTCTCTAAAAGACGGTTGCGGGTGTTTTTTTATTTTTTTCCAACCCTTCGTTTGACGAAAACGTACAGCTATGACAAAAAAAGCCAAATGGGCCGTTCTGGCGGCCATTGCCTTGTTGGTGATCGGGATGGTGGTCTATCCCAAAATGAAAAGATCGGCCGGCACGATCGACAAGACGGCGCAAGGGCCGGCGAAATCCTCCTCGGCGGCCAAAGGCCTTAACGTGGAAGCCGAAGTACTGGACTATTGCACGCTGACCGACAAGATCATCCGCACGGGCAGCACGATGCCCGACGAGGAGGTCGACCTCTCGTTCGAATCCTCGGGCAAGATCGTGGATATTTACTTCCAGGAGGGGTCGCACGTAAAAGCCGGCGAACTGCTGGCCAAGATCAACGATGCCCCCTTGCAAGCCCAACTGAAAAAACTCCAGGCCCAGGTGCAACTGGCCACCGACCGGGTGTACCGCCAGCGGACGCTGCTCGAAAAGGATGCCGTGAGCCAGGAGGCTTTCGAACAGGTGCAGACCGAATACGAACAGCTGATGGCCGACATCGAACTGGTCAAGGCCAACATCGCCCAGACGGAACTCCGCGCTCCGTTCGACGGGGTGATCGGCCTGCGGATGGTCAGCGAAGGGGCCTACGCGACGCCTTCTACCGTGATCGCCAAACTGACGAAGGTGGCGCCCATCAAGATCGAATTTTCCATCCCCGAGAGCTACGCCACCCAGGTGCGGAAAGGTTCGAAGATCGTCTTCAGCATGGAACAGGACGGTCTGATGAAGGACTATAACGCGTCGGTATTTGCCGTGGAGAGCGTGGTGGATGCCGAGACGCGTTCCCTGAAAGTGCGCGCCCTCTACCCCAATGCCGACGAGCGGATCGTGCCGGGACGTTTCGTCTCGGTAGAGGTGGTCCGCGAGGAAATAAGCAATGCGATCGCCGTGCCGAGCGAGGCGGTCGTTCCCGAGATGGGCCGCCAGATCGTCTACCTGTACCGCAACGGGAAGGCGCAACCGCAGGAGATCGTCCTGGGACTGCGCACCGAAGACAAGGTGCAGGCGGTCCAAGGACTTGAAAAGGGCGATACCCTGCTCACCACCGGGGTGATGCAGTTGCGCACCGGGATGGACGTACGGATCGAGAACCTGAAAACGGGAGGGAACCACTGATGGCCAACATATCCGAAATCAGCATCCGACGTCCGGTGCTCTCGACCGTGATGATGCTCGTAGTCATCCTGTTCGGAGTGATCGGATACACGTTCCTGGGCGTGCGGGAATACCCGAGCGTGGACCAGCCTATCATCTCGGTGAGCGCGTCCTACCCCGGAGCCAATGCGGAAGTGATCATGAACCAGATCACCGAACCGCTGGAACAGAACATCAACGGTATCCCGGGTATCCGTTCGCTCAGCAGTACATCGAGCCAGGGACAGAGCCGTATCACGGTCGAATTCGAACTGTCGGTCGATATGGAAACGGCGGCCAACGACGTGCGCGACAAGGTTTCTCGCGCCCAGCGCAACCTGCCTCGCGACTGCGACCCGCCGACGATCTCCAAAGCCGATGCCGATGCGACCCCGATCATGCAGATCGCCGTGCGCAGCGCCAACCGCTCGCTGATGGAACTGTCGGAAATCGCGGAACTGACCGTCAAGGAGCGCCTGCAGACCATCCCGGACGTGAGCTCGGTGGATATCTGGGGAGAAAAACGCTATTCGATGCGTCTGTGGCTCGATCCGGTAAAGATGGCCGGATACGGGGTTACTCCGCTCGATGTGCGCAATGCGGTGGACCGGGAAAACGTGGAACTGCCTTCGGGCAGCATCGAGGGCGACACCAAGGAACTGTCCATCCGCACGATGGGGCTGATGACCACCGCCCAGGAATTCAACGACCTGATCATCAAGGAGGAAAACGGCAATATCGTCCGCTTTAGCGACATCGGCTATGCCGAGGTATCGCCGCAGGATCTCAAGAGTATCCTGCGCAAGAACGGCGAACCGATGGTCATCGACGTGATCGTTCCCCAGCCGGGTGCCAACCATATCGAGATCGCCGAGGAAGCCTACCGACGTCTGGAGGAAATCCAAAAGGACCTCCCGGACGACGTAACGGTGGAGATCATGTACGACAACACGCGGTTTATCCGGGCGTCGATCAACGAGGTGAAAGACACGCTGTACGAGGCGCTGATCCTGGTGATCCTGATCATCTTCCTGTTCCTGCGCGACTGGCGGGTAACGCTCATCCCCTGCGTGGTGATCCCCATTTCACTTATCGGGTCCTTCTTCGTGATGTACGTGGCGGGATTTTCGGTCAATGTGCTCACGATGCTGGCCGTGGTACTGGCCGTGGGGCTGGTGGTGGACGATGCGATCGTGATGACGGAAAACATCTACGTGAAGATCGAACAAGGGATGGATCCGCGCACGGCGGGGATCGAAGGTTCGCGGGAGATTTTCTTTGCGGTGATCTCGACCACCATTACGCTGATCTCGGTCTTCCTGCCGATTGTCTTCATGGAGGGTATGACCGGGCGTTTGTTCAAGGAATTCAGCATCGTGATCGCCGGTGCGGTGGCTATTTCGGCCTTCGCCGCCCTGACCTTTACCCCGATGCTGGCCACCAAGCTGCTGAAAAAGCAGGAGAAAAAGAACTGGTTCTACCGCAAGACCGAGCCTTTCTTCCTCGGGATGAACAAATGGTACGCCCGGTGGTTGGACGCTTTCCTGCGCAGGCGGGTGTGGGCGCTGCCCATCGTGGGCGTCCTGCTGGTGCTGATCGTCGTGCTGTGGATGGCGATCCCCTCGGAGTTGGCTCCGCTGGAAGACCGTTCGATGATCTCGATCAATACGAAGGCGCCGGAAGGCAGCACATTCGAGTTTATCCGGGACTACACCGACCGCATCGCCGAGATCGCGGACTCCCTGGCACCGGAGCGCGAGGCATTGATGGCGCGTTCGTCGAGTTCGAGCGGTTCGATCAACGTCATCCTGCCGGACATCGCCGATCGTGAGCGCTCCCAGATGGAAATCGCCGACGAACTTTCGGCAGCCGTGCGGGGTGAGACCAAAGCGCGAGCCTTCGTCCAGCAGCAGTCCACCTTCGGAGGACGGCGGGGAGGAATGCCCATTCAATATGTGCTGCAGGCCACCAGCCTGGACAGCCTGCAAAAATATCTACCGCTGTTCATGGACAAGGTCAATGCCAGTCCGGTATTCCAGATGGCCGACGTCAACCTGAAATTTACCAAACCCGAGGCGCACATCGAGATCAACCGCGACAAAGCTACTTCGCTGGGGGTTTCCACCCAGACCATCGCCCAGACGCTGCAATACGCCCTCTCCGGACAGCGCATCGGTTACTACTACATGGGCGGGAAACAGTACCAGATCCTGGGCGAGATCAACCGCCAGCAGCGGAACACGCCGGTGGACCTGAAATCCATCTACGTGCGCAGCGACAACGGGCAGATGATCCAGCTGGACAACCTGGTTACCCTGCGCGAGACCACCGCCCCGCCGCAACTCTACCGCTACAACCGGTTCGTTTCGGCTACCGTTTCCAGCGGCCTGGCCAAGGGGTACACCATTGGGGACGGACTGGACGAGATGGACCGCATCGCGGCCGAAACGCTGGGCGACACCTTTCGTACGGCGCTCTCGGGCGAATCGAAGGAATACCGGGAGAGTTCCTCCAGCCTGATGTTCGTCATGGTGCTGGCCCTGATCATGATCTACCTGATTCTGGCCGCTCAGTTCGAGAGCTTCAAAGATCCGCTGGTGGTGATGTTCACCGTGCCGCTGGCCATCGCGGGAGCCTTGATATTCATGTACTTCGGAGACGTTACCATGAACATCTTCAGCCAGATCGGTATCATCATGCTCATCGGTCTGGTGGCCAAGAACGGTATTCTGATCGTGGAATTTGCCAACCAGCGGCAGCAGGCCGGTCTGACGATGGACGAAGCCGTCCGGGTGGCCGCCGTACAACGTCTGCGACCGATCCTGATGACCAGCGCTTCGACGATCCTGGGCCTGGTTCCCTTGGCTTTGGCCTCGGGGGAAGGGGCCAACGGACGCGTGGCAATGGGTGTGGCGGTGATCGGCGGTATGCTGGTTTCGACCTTGCTCACGCTGTTTATCGTTCCGGCGATGTACAGCTTTATTTCGACAGACCGGAAGAAAAAACGATTGAAAAACTATTCGGCTCAAGCCGCTAAAGCATAAAAAACTCAACGGGTATGAAAAAACGATGGCTGATCGTCCTGCTCTGCGGCGCAGCAGCCGCACCGGCGGCGGGACAAACCGTCGGTCTGCAGGATTGCATCGAACGCGGACTGAAAAACAACTATTCGGTGCGCATCGTCCGGGGCGAAGAGCAGAAGGCGCGAAACAACGCGACGATAGGCAACGCCGGCTACCTGCCCACCCTGGACTTGAGCGGCGGATACTCCGGCAATGTCAATGACAACCGAAACCGGATGGCTGCCGACGGAGCGATCGAAAAGACCAACGGCGTTTCCTCGCAAAGTCTCGACGCGGGAGTAACCCTCAACTGGACGATATTCGACGGGCTGAACATCCAGGCGGAATACGCCCGGTTGAAAGAACTCCGGATGATGGGCGAACTGAACACCCGTCTGGCAGTCGAAGACCTGACGGCGGAGATCGCCAGCGAATACTACAACCTGATCCGGCAGAAAACGCGCCTGCGCAACCTGCGTGCCACGCTCGACCTTTCGCGCGAGCGGCTGCGCATCGTCGAGGCGGAATACAACATCGGGTCGATGTCGCGCCTGGACCTGCAACAGGCCCAGGTGGACTTCAACGCCGATTCCTCCACGGTGATCAACCAACTGGAGGTGGTGCATGCCTCGCACATCCGGCTCAACCAACTGATGGCGGCCGAGGATGTCGAAAGCCCGCTTCCGATCCGCGACACGACCATCTACCCCGATCCGTCGCTGGACAGGGCCGATCTGTGGAGCAGCACGCTCTCCTCGAACGTTTCGCTGCTGATGGCACAGAAAAACCTGCAGATTTCGCAGCTGGACCTCAAGAAGGCCCGCAGCCGCAACTATCCTTATGTCAAACTGAACGCCGGATACGGCTACAATGCCACCTGGAACGGTTCGGGGACGATCGACCTGGGACAGCGCCTGGGGCTCAACTACGGAGTAACGGTGGGGTTGAACCTCTTCGACGGGATGAACCGGCGCCGCGAGCAGCGCAATGCGCGCATCGATATCGACAACCAGCAACTGCAGATAGAGGATACCCGCCTGGCGTTGCAATCCGACATGAGCAACCTCTGGATGGCATACCAGAACAACCTCAACCTCTGGGAGCTGGAAAAACAGAACGTTGTGGCGGCGCAGGACTACTATTCGATCGCTATCTACCGTTACAAGATCCACGAACTTTCGGGCATCGAGTTGCGCGAGGCGCAAAACAGCCTGCTGGAGGCCGAGGAACGCCTCTCGATCGCGGAGTATTCGATCAAGATCTGCGAGATTTCCCTGCTGCAGCTCAGCGGGCAGCTGCTGCCCCGGCTGTTCCCCAAAGAGGGGATTGTCGATGCGGAGATTTCTCCGGCGCAATAAGTTCTCTTCAGCGCTGCGTGCAAGCGAAAGGCCGGCGGGCAATGCCCGCCGGCCTTTCGCTTGCACGCAGCACGACGCTTCCCTTAAAGAATCCGCACCAAGAGTTGCCCCAGATATACCATGGCCAAACCGACGACCACACTGACTACTGCATAGGCCACTGCCGCGAAGAAATTTCCGGACTGAAACAGCGACAAGCCTTCGTTGGCAAAGGTGGAAAAGGTGGTAAACCCTCCGCAGAACCCCACCGTGAGCAACAGTCTGAGATCGGGATCGAAGATCCGGGCCCGGTCGAACCATCCGTAAAACACCCCGATGAGCAGGCACCCCAGCAGGTTTACCGCCAGGGTTCCGTAAGGGAAGTCCCCCGTGCCATGCGACTGCACCCAACGGGTAAGCCCGAAACGGGAGATTCCTCCCAGGAAACTCCCCAAACCGACGAATAAAAGTGTCTTGATCATAACTTATCCTCTTCTCACGATCCAGCAGGATGGTTTACCTCGTGCACATGCACGTCCATTTGCGGGAAGGGTATGTTGAGTCCCTCCGAAGGGAAGGTTTTGTAGACTTTTTCGTTCATGTCGAAAAACACGTTCCAATACTCTTCCGTCTTCACCCAGGCCCGCACCGTAATATTGACCGAGGAGTCGCCCAAGGAAGCCAGCGCAATAAGGTGAGGAGGGTCTTTGAGCACCCTCGGGTCGTCCTCCAGCAGGCGGGTAAGCACTTCCTTGGCCCGGTCGTAATCGTCGCCGTAGGCTATGCCGAAGGTCCAATCCACCCTTCGGAGGGTCTGGTGCGAATAGTTGTTGATGATGCCGGTGGACATTCCGCCGTTGGGCAGCAGGATGATCTTGTTGTCCGGGGTGGCGAGTTGGGTGGTAAACAGGGTAATGGCCCGTACCGTGCCGGCCTGTCCCTGCGCTTCGATGTAGTCCCCCACCCGATACGGCTTGAGCAACAACACCAGCACTCCCCCGGCAAAGTTTTGCAAAGTGCCCGAGAGAGCCATGCCGACCGCCAAGCCGGCCGAGGCGAACAGGGCGATGAACGACGTGGTGTCGATGCCCAGAAAACTGATCACGACGATGAACAGGAGAAACATCATCGCTACGCGCAGCATCGACAAAAGGAAAGTAGCCAGGGACACCTCCACATTCCGCCGGGTAAAAATCCGTTGGAAGAAGCGGATCACATGGCGGATGATCCAGCGCCCGATGTAAAAGATCAGAACGGCCAGCGCCACGCGGATCACGGCTCCGACCAAGCCCCGAATAGCTACATCGACGACCTGGTCGAGGGTCATGGTCTTGAGCTGGGCAAAAAACGACCGCACATCGTGCCGTTCCAGGGAATCGACCGCCTGGGGGACGGAAGGCAACTGGACTTGGAGTTTGAAAAGCAAGGACAACAACAGATTCATGGCTTTCCCGATATTTTTTACACGTTCGTTTTTCTTTCTTGACCCGGAAGGATTACCCCTTACGAAAAACGCTCATATCTTCCGCCGGGGCGAGAGGATGCGCAAGGACGCCGGATGCACTTCGACCTCGATCCGTCCGACAGCCGGATACGGTTCGCCGTCGATGTGGTAGAGCAGGTTTTTCCCCGAGACCACCACCCGACGGGCATCGAGGGTTTCGCAACCGGGGAATTGATGGATTTTCCCTTTGTACAGGCTGTAAGCCGCCTGCACGGCGTTGATCTGGGTGATGTCGGAGAGGATGACCAGCTTCATGGTTCCTGAAGCCATCGATGCTGTGGGCGCGATGCGGAAATCGAACCCCCACTGCGAGGAATTGGCAAAAGTCATGGTGAAGGGCCGCCGTTCCAAATGCTCCCCGTCCCGATCGATCTCGACTTCAGACGGTTCGTAACGCAATATCTCGGAAAGTGCCGAAGTGGTATAGGACATCAAGCCCCGATAACGGCTCTGGGCGAAATTGTGCGCTACCGCCGCCTCGAATCCCATTCCGGCAAAGCCCAAACAGAAACGGCCATTGACCTCAAGGGTGTCCACCGCCACGCTATGACAAGTCAAGAGCTGGGAAAAGGCCTTTGAAATATCCGTATCCATGCCGATGTGGCGCGCCACTCCGTTGCCACTGCCGGCAGGGATCAAGCCCAGGGCCGTATCCGTGCCCCGCAGCAAGGCGCCGATGCTGTTGGCCGTACCGTCGCCCCCTACCACCACAACGGCGTAATATCCCTCCTGGATCGCCGCAAGGGTCGCCTGTCGGGAATCGTCATACCCGTCGATCAGGTGCGTGTGGACCTCTACCCCTTGGGCGGCACGGAATACTTGTGCCAAGGGAGCATTCACCCGGTCGAGAGCGTGAACACCGGAGTGGGGGTTGATCAGGATGAGGACTTTTCGCATACGGCCGACACGGATAAGCGGGATGGAACGATTTACTTGCAGGTCATGATGTCGATGATCTCCCGGTCGGTGGAATCCATCGCCGAAATCGCGATCCGCGACAAGTTGCCGATGGAATGTTCGACATCGGGATCGAGGATGCCTTCGCACTGGGCCTTTTCCCCGCCTTCTACCGCCATGTACACCGCTTCGTAAGCTGCGGCAATGCCCACCGAGGCTTTCATCGAGCAGGAAGCCTTGGCTCCGTCGCAGAAAAGGCCGGAGATGTTGGCGATGATCAGTTGGATGACATTCTCGATCTGCTCGAGGGTTGCGCCCCGCAGGAAGGCGATCCCGCAGGCGGCTCCGATGGAGGCCGGAACGATCCCGCACAGGGCGGACAGAGGGCCGATGCGGTGTTTGATGTGGATGGGAATGAGATTGGCAAAAGCCAACGCGCGCAGGAGCAACTCGGTATCGGCTCCGGCGGCCAGGGCTGCTTCGATCACCGGCACGTAAATGGTGATCCCTTGGTTGCCGCTGCCGCTGTTGGTCATCACCGGCAACATCGAGCCGGACATCCGGGCATCGATCCCGGCGGCGACCTTGGCCATCGAGCGGCGCATCAGGTCGGAATCGGATGAAGACTTGGCCGAAAGGATCTTGCCCAGGCAATAGCCATAGCGTTTCTTCAGCCCGGCATCGGCAATGCGCCAGTTGGCTTCGGCCCCGCGGACCAGATCGGAGAGGCGTTCCACATCGACGCTGCGGGCAAACTCGTACAGACGGGCGACGGACATCCCTTCGATATTCCCTTGCTCGTCCTGCCGATAGGCAGGGGCTTCTGCTTTTTCCCAAACTACCTCTCCGTCGCGGGTGGCGCGGGTGATGCCGGTATGGTGTTTTTCGACGGTAGCCGAGGCGGTATGCCCGTCGTCGGAACGGACGGTGGCTTCGATGAAGAGTTTGTCCACCTCCTCGGCGATGGAGATATCCACCCCTCCCTGCGCGGCAAAATCGACCGCCCGGGAAGCGACCTCAGCGGTTACGCCCTCCAACACTTCCAGGGCGCGATCCGACGAACCGGTCAGACAGCCCATGGCGGCCGCCACTTCCAGCCCGCGTTGATCCGTGCCGGGGATGCCTACGCCCCGGGCGTTTTTATAAATGTTGCCGCTCACGCGCAGGTGCACATGGACCGGTGTTTTCCCCAGGATTTCCCGAGCCTTGACCACGGCCAATGCCACGGCGATGGGTTCGGTACAGCCCAATGCCATCCCGGTATCGGCGTGAAGGATCTCGAGAATGCTTTCGTCGGAGAGTTCCATCCTTTCTCGGTGTTTAATGGATCGAAAAGAATCCCGTTTCTTGCAAATTTATGCAAAAAAGAGCGCCTTTCTTCTCCAGGCGCCCTTTTTCCGGATAAAATATCTTTCCCTCAAGACCGCTTACAGGGGTTGAGCCCCGTCGAGGTCTTTCTTCTTGGTGTACTTGACGACAAGCCGCAGGTTTTCGCCACTGAGCACGGACATGTTGGGCGCTTTCTGTGCGGCGCCCATCGGCAGGCGAAGCCCTACACGCACCGGCCCGCTGTTCTCTCCGTACACGGCGTCGATCAGGGTTCGGGTTACCCGCATGCGGTACTTGCCGGGATTGGCAAATTCGGAGGCGGTCGAGTTTTCGTTGATCACCCCGTTGAGCCCGTAGATGGAACGCGGCGAATAGTACCACTCACCCTCTTCTTCCGAGAAGGTCGCTTCGTCCGGGAGGTAGAAATCGACTTTCTTGGTCGGGATTCCCGTTTCCGGATCCCAGAACACGAACTGGTCGGCGTAGGGATACACGTACATCCACAGTTCGGCAGCAGGCGTAACACCACTGTACGAATCGTCGTTCTTGGTCGTAAAGTCGATGTAGGCGTCGTTGATCGTCCAACCGTTTTTCCGGATCGTTTCGATGGTCTGCTGGTCGATCAGGTCGACCACGACCTCCGTTTGGCCGAAAGGAAGGATGTAAAGGGTTTTTTCACCGTTGAGCGTATCGGGATTCTGGATCATCGCTTCGATGCGCGGATCGAGCGTTACCTGGATGGAGTTGGCAGCTACCGCTCCCGAGTAATCGCTCTGATAGAACACAAGGTCCGTCGTCATCTCGGTAGAGGTGGCGGTATGATAATATATGGTAACTGCACATGAGCGGCCTGTCAAACCTGTTTCCTGCCCCATATTGAGCATCATGAAAGGCATCCGGACTCCCTCC
>DVLY01000180.1 GCA_018715295.1 Candidatus Merdimorpha stercoravium
CGAGAGACGGACGCCGGGGAAGTAGGATGAGGAGATGAACGATGGAGAAAAAGGACGAGAGACGGACGCCGGGGAAGTAGGATGAGGAGATGAACGACGGAGAAAAAGGGCAAAAGACGGGCGCCGGGAAGTAGGATGAGAAGAGAAAGAAAACGTTTTATTAACCTTTAATACATTCACATTATGACATTAGCAGCTATCGGAGCAGGCCTTTGCGCCATCGGCGCAGGCATCGGCATCGGGCGCATCGGATCCTCCGCCGTGGAGGGCATCGCCCGTCAGCCGGAGGCTACCAGCAAGATTCAGACGGCCATGCTGCTTACCGCAGCATTGGTGGAAGCTACGGCGCTTTTCGGCGTGGTGGTATCCCTGATGAGCCTTTAAGGAAAATGTGCCGCCGTCCGAAGGGTTGCTTCGGGCGGGCGGTACTTTTTTCGATCGGAAAAAACAACGAAGTAGTTCGAAAACATATAAAAAGAAAATATCGTATGGATTTACTTTTACCCGGACTGGGATTGATCGTTTGGAATTCGCTCTTCTTCCTGATCGCGGTGGCCATTCTGACCAAATTTGCCTGGAAGCCCATCCTCTCGATGCTCGACGCACGCGACAAGCACATCGCCGAGTCGTTGGAAAAGGCGCGGCAGGCACGCGAGGAACTCTCGGGAGTGAAGGCCGAAAGCCAGCAGATCCTCCGCCAGGCGCGCAAGGAGCGCGAAGAAATCGTCGGCCAGGCGCGCAAGGAGCGTGAAAACATCCTCGAACAGGCCCGCCAGGAAGCCAGCGTTCAGGCGGCATCCATTCTGGACGATGCCCACACGATGATCGAACGGGAAAAACAACGCGCCAAGGACGACCTGCGGCGCGATTTGGCCGGCATTTCCGTCTCCCTGGCCGAAAAGGTACTGGGCGAGGAACTCAAGGATGCCGATGCCCAACGCAAGTCGATCGAGAAATCGATCGAGGAGGTAACCCTGTAATCGTCTTCGTGTCAGTATGAAAGATACCACATTAGCGATCCGTTATGCCAAGGCGTACATCGAATTGGCACTTTCGCGCGGCCAGCTGGAACAGGCGGTCGAAGGGGCGCAGTCGGCGGCCGGATTTTTCGACGCCAGCCCCGAAGCGCGCCAGGTATTGGCCTCGCCGCTGATCCCCGCTTCGGACAAAGCGGAAGCCTTGTCCCGGGCGTTGGGGCAGGGAGTTCCCGCACAGGCGCAGGAGTTTGTCCGTTTTGTCATCGACAAGGGGCGGGCGGAGTTCCTGCCCGAGATCCTTCGTCAGGTAGGCGAATTGTACCAGGGCATCCGGGGCATCCGCCATGCGGAGGCTGTTTCGGCCGTGGAGATGACCCCCGGGCAGATCGAGGAACTTTCCGTACGGCTGAAGGCGCTCACCGGGGCCGAACAGATCGTCCTGCACACCCGTGTCGATCCGTCCCTTTTGGGCGGGGTACGCGTCAAGGTAGGCGACGTGGTCTGGGACGGAAGCCTTTCGGGGCGGCTGGATGAATTGAAAAAGAAGTATATGTAACCGCGGAATAAAAAATATATAAAACAAAAAATATGGCAAGTATCAATCCGGCGGAAGTCTCCGCGATACTGAAAGACGAACTGGCCAAGGCCGGCGGGCAGGTAGAAGCCCGCGAGGAAGGCGTCGTGTTGGAGATCGGCGACGGGATCGCCCAGGTGTATGGCCTCAGCCAGGCGCGTCTGGGCGAGATCATCCGTTTTGAAAACGGCACGGAAGCCATTGCCCTGAACCTCGACCCTTCGAGTGTCGGCGTGGTGTTTATGGGCCCTTACGAGGGAATTATCGAGGGTTCGAAAGCGTATCGTACCGGGCGTGTGTCGTCCATCCTGGTGGGCGAGGGCATGCTCGGCCGCGTGGTCAATACCCTGGGCTATCCTATCGACGGCAAGGGGGAGATCGCGGGCGAACTGGTCGAAATGCCCATCGAACGCAAGGCCCCGGGAGTCATCTTCCGCCAGCCGGTCAATGAACCGCTGCAAACCGGTATCAAGGCCATCGACGCGATGATCCCCATCGGTCGCGGGCAGCGCGAGCTGATCATCGGCGACCGTCAGACGGGAAAATCGACCATCGCCATCGATACCATCATCAACCAGAAGGCCAATTACGAGGCCGGGCATCCCGTGTACTGCATCTATGTGGCCTGCGGACAGAAGGCTTCGACGGTGGCCCAACTCTACAAAACCCTCGAGGACAACGGCGCGATGGCCTACACGACCATCGTGGCGGCCAATTCGTCCGATCCGGCTGCCATGCAGTACCTGGCGCCGATGGCCGGTGCGGCCATCGGCGAGTATTACCGCGACCGGGGACTGCCTGCGCTGATCGTGTACGACGACCTGTCCAAGCAGGCCGTCGCTTACCGTGAAGTGTCGCTGCTGCTGCGCCGTCCGCCGGGACGTGAGGCCTATCCGGGCGATATTTTCTACCTGCACTCCCGTCTGTTGGAGCGTGCAGCCAAGATCATTCAGGACGATACGATCGCGGCCCAGATGAACGACCTTCCGCCTTCGATGCAGGGCAAGGTCAAGGGAGGCGGTTCGCTGACTGCCCTGCCGATCATCGAGACCCAGGCGGGCGACGTGGCGGCCTACATCCCGACCAACGTCATCTCGATCACCGACGGACAGATCTTCCTGGAGAGCGAATTGTTCAACTCGGGCGTGCGGCCGGCCATCAACGTCGGTATTTCCGTTTCGCGCGTGGGAGGAAATGCCCAATTGAAAGCCATGAAGAAAACGGCCGGACCTCTGCGTACCGACCAGGCGGAATACCGCGATCTGGAAGCCTTCGTCAAGTTCGGTTCCGACCTCGATGCAGCCACCCAGAGCGTCATCGACAAAGGCCGCCGCAATGTGGAATTGCTCAAGCAGGGCAAGAATACCCCGATGCCCGTGCAGGAAGAGATCGCCGTGATCTACGCCGGTACGCAAAACCTCCTGCGTTCGATCCCGGTGGACCGGGCGAGCGAGTGGGAAGAGAAATACCTCGACGAGCTTCGTTCCCGCTATGCGGATACGCTGGAGGCACTTTCGAAAGGTATCCTGACCGAAAAGGAACAGGAGGGGCTCAAGAAAGCGGCCGAGGCGGTATCGCAGGATATGGCTTGAGGCTCCGGGGGTGGGGCGAAGACCGGTTGGGTGGAACGGGATGGGAAGCCGAGCCGGTGTGTGTACGACTATGCGCGATAAAGATCACCATATAAAGTACCCATAAAACCCTTGAAGCGATGAAAAAGAGACTGATCCCATTCTGTGTAGCGGCAGCCCTGGCAGTGGGGGCATGCGGCGGTAGCGGCGAGAAAGATGCCGAGGGATTTCCCCCGGCCAAGGCTCTCGCGGCAGACAGCGTAGCCATCGAGCAGATACTGAGTGTGCAGAACATGACCCTGCGCGAGGATTATGCTGCGATCTATTCTCCCCGGAGTGGAAAAGTGATCTTCCGTTACCGGTTGCCGGATTGGACGTTCCTCGATTCGTCGTTGGTCGAAGGGCAAGGCCCGGACGATGTGTTGCGCCCGTCCCTGTTGTCCACTTCCGATCCGGGCAACGAGTTGTGGTTGGCACAGTCGGCCCGCAAGAAACTGGGTGAATACCATCCGGGAGAGGGCGGACTGGTCAGAACGCGGGAAGTGTTCGGACAGGAGGACAGCTGGTTGTTCAACGGCACGGTTTGCGGCGATACGCTCCTGTTGCATGTGGTGACGGACTTCACCACCGAGAAGAATTACCTGTTGTCCACCCTTCTGGAGGGCGACAGTCTTCGCACGGTGGATTCGCTGCTGTGTTTTTCCCGCAACGACATCACCTCCATTCCGACGAAAAACGGGGTGATGAAACGGACCCTGTCATACAATTACCCCGAGGTTTTCGTCATGGGCGACCGGGTGGCAGTGTGGTATTCCGGCACGCGCAGCCTGTTGGTGTACCGCATCGGGCAGGACGCACGGCTCGAGTTGGAGGGCTCTTTCGGCGAACCGCTCACCGAGGAAAAGGTAGCTACCTTCGATTTCAAAGGCCAGCAGGACGACGACAACAGCCCCGGAAGACCCCTGGCGGTATCTTCCGACCATATTTACATGTGCAAGGTGAAATACGAGGACCCGGAGGGGGAAATAACGCCGTACAACATGCCCACACCTGTCGGCGTGGAGGTCAAGGTGTACGACTGGAAGCTGCAGCCCGTTCGGCGTTTTTTGCTCGAAAAGCCTACGGCTACCCAGCTCCGGATCGATGTGGCGCGCCAACTCATCTATGCGTACGATCCTCGGGTGGACTTCGAGCAGGTGTACGTGTACAAGTATAAGTTGTAAGGCGACCATTGGCCGATAGCAGGATTTTTCCCTCGGGAGGCAGGAGAGAAAGCAGGGGAGGGGAGGAACCTGGGAGGGGGGAGAAGAAAAACCCGGGCGAGCGGAAAACCTGGGTTGGAAGAGAGAAGAAAAGCCAGGGGAAGCGAGGTAGATAGGGAATGAGGGGAAAGGATAAAAATGGAAAAAGGTAAAAGGATAAAACAGGCATCCGTATTTTTCGGCGCGGTTTTGGCCGGGCTGCTGGCTGTTTCCTGCGGCGGCAGTGGCGGGAAAGACGCCGAGGGCTTCCCTGCGGGAGAGACTCTTGCGGCGGACAGCATCGCCATCGAACAGGTCTTGTCGGTGAGCGGCTGGAATCTTTACGGCGATTACGCGGTGATCTTCAGCCCGCAGACCGAGAAAACCCTGTTCCGCTACCGGTTGCCCGACTGGACTTTTGTCGATACGACCTTCTCCCTGGGCGAAGGACCGGACGATTTCGGCCAGTATGTTTCCCTTTTGGGGGGGAACGACCCCCGCTCTTCGGCTTTTTGGATCGGCGACGTGATAAAAGGGCGGATGGCCCGCATTGCGGCGCAGGATGGCGGCGTATTGGGGAAGACCGTCCGGGGAAGGTATGTCGTGGGGCAGCAAAGCGCGGTGTTCGGCGATACGCTCGTGGCTTATTCCACCCAGGAGGGCGAGCGGGAGGCGCACATCCGCACGGCTGTTTTGGCCGATATGTTGGCGCCGTTGGATTCCGTGCCGGGGTATTCCCAGCGGAAGATAGACATCAAGCAGGCGAACGGACAGATAGAGAGCGTGCGGGTGCTGACGTACAATGCCGGACAGATGATCGGGGCCGCCGACCGATTGGCGGTGTGGTACCCGGGTACGAAAAACCTGGCGGTATATCGCATCGGGACAGGCGGACGTCTGTCCGAGGAGGGGGTGTACGGAGAGGCTCCCTTGACCCAGGAAGCGGTCGATGCTTACGTGGAGGCTCATCCGGATTTTGCTCCGGACGATTTTTCGCTCATCGCAGCCGACCGGGAGCATCTGTATTTTCTGGAAAAGGAGCGGGAGAAGCCCCAACAGGCCTTGCCCGAGGGAACCTATCCCCCGGTGAAGTCCGTCGCGATAAAAGTGTACGACTGGCAGTTCCGCCCTGTGGCAAAGCTGCTGCCCGACCATCCTTCGGCATCGGACGTGCGGATAGACCTCCTCCGGAGAAAGATATATGCGTACGACCCGCAAGTGGATTTCGAGCAGGTGTACGTGTACGACTATACGTTATGACGATAACTATTCATAAAACCTTGAAACGATGAAAAAACGACTGATCCCATTCTGCATGGCGGCACTCCTGGCGTTGGGGGCGTGCGGCGGAGGTGCGAAGAAAGACGCCGAGGGTTTTCCTCCGGCGAAGACTCTCGTGGCGGACAGTATCGCCATCGAAGAGGTGCTGCAACCTTCCTGGGGCGGGATATACGGCGACTATGCCGTATTGGTCAGCCGAATGACCTCCAAGGTGGTGTTCCGCTATCGTTTGCCGGATTGGACGTTTGTCGACAGTTCGTTTTCCAAGGGTGGCGGGCCGGATGATCTGCTGTACGGGTTTTTACAGGGAACCAACAATACCGACGGGACGTTTTGGGTGAGCGAGCCCGCGCGCCAGTCGTTGATGCAGTTCGGCGACAAGGATGGTCGCTTGCAAAAATTGCGCACGGTGAGAAACGGGACATCCCATTCGGTGTATTTCGGGCAGGTGTTCGACAACCGGATATTGATAAGTGAACATAAGGCTGAGGTCGAGGGAACGATCGATAATGTGGATACCTATCAGTCCTCGTTTACCATAGGCGATAGTTTGTCTCTGGTCGATTCCCTGCTGTGCTATACCAAAACGTCTCAGCGGATGTGGCGGGAAGACAATATGAACTATGTGACAATTGTATCGTACAATCCGCCGCAGTACAAGGCTTGGGGCGATCGGTTGGCCGTGTGGTATCCCGATACGCGCAATATGCTGGTGTACCGCGTGGGAGAGGACGGGAAGATGAACCTGGAGCACACCTACGGCGATACACTGTCCATCGATCGGGTACGGAGTGTGGATGTCTCTTCAATCGATTGGGATAATGTATCCAATCCCGAACTCATCGCGGCTACCGACGAATATCTGTTTTTGCAGACGACGGTATATTCCCCATCGGACGGCGAGGATGATTCGGAGGAGGTCCTTGGCAATGAGATCCGGGTGTACGACTGGCAGATGAATCCGGTATCCAAGTTCGAATTGGACAAGAAAGAGGCAACCACCGTGTGGGTCGATCCGCAGCGGCGGAAAATGTATGCGTACAATCCTCGCTTGGATTTCGAGCAGGTGTACGTGTACGAGTATGAATTGTAAAGAAGAAT